>JABDRA010000386.1 GCA_013041995.1 Anderseniella sp.
GTTCAGTTTGGGCATATACGCCGCAAAATGGACGTGAGGATTATCCCACGTCGCTTTTTTGGTGTTTTCCTTCAAACTCGAAGGGCGGGGTCTATTTTGCCCCTGTCAGCGTTGAAAGGCCTTGAAAACCGGACGGTTTCCTGCGCCCTTTCGCCTTGTCAGAAGCAAAATATCCTCCCGCAGAATGGATGAGATCAATGAGCCCTGACCCTGGTAGCCTTCGCCCGAAACACTGGCCCAAAAGCAGCTATGACCCGCACTATGACCCGCTGGTCGATGCAGGCCCCGGTCACAATCGCGATTACGCGCCCACCTACTGGATCGGCACGGCAGGTACACCGCCGCCTGACGACGGCCCGATCTCCGGTGATAGCGATGCCGAGGTTGGGGTTATCGGGTCAGGCTACACCGGCCTTTCATGTGCCATCCATCTTGCCCGCGAACATGGCATCAAGGCCGTTGTGCTGGACGCAAACACCATTGCCTGGGGATGCAGCACCCGAAACGGCGGCCAGGCGCAGATATCATCCGGCCGGCTCAAACGCTCCCAGTGGATACAACGCTGGGGTGTCGACGTTGCCAGGAAGATGCATGACGAAATTGTTGAGGCATTTGAACTGTTTCGCAGTTTGATCGCAGAACCGGAAATAGACTGCGATCCGCAGGACGGCGGTCATTTCTACATTGCCCACAAACCCGGTGTGATGCCCAAACTGGAAGCTGAATCCAAACTGCTCAACGAGGTGTTTGGCTATAAGTCCCGCATCATGTCGCGAGATGAGCTGCATGAAACCGTGGTGAAAGATGAAGAGGCCGCAGGCGCATTGATGGAGCCTGACGGCATTTCCATTCACGCAGCAAAACTGGCTTCCGGGTACATGAGGCTGGCCCGCAAACTCGGGGTGAAAATTCACCCGGCGAGCCCGGTCATGGGCTGGAAAACCGTGAACGGCGTCAATCACCTGACCACTCCCGGTGGCACTGTGCGCGCCAAAACGGTTGCGCTTGCAACAGCCGGATACACCCCGCCTGGCCTGCACAAGCGCACCAGGCACCGCCTGATGCCGGTACTTTCCAACTCCATGGTAACCCGCCCGCTGGATGCAGACGAGATTGCAGCATGCGGTTTCAAGACTGGCTCTCCCCTGACCGACACCCGGACACTTCGCCACTATTACCGCTTCCTTCCCGACGGTTGCGTGCAGATCGGCAGCCGCAGCGCCATCACAGGCGCGGATGCGGAAAACCCCAAACATCTTCAGCGTTTACAGCAAAGTCTTTACCGGAAATTCCCGGCCCTGACCGGCATTGATCTGGACTATTCATGGTGGGGCTGGGTGGATGTCAGCCACGACATGATGCCGCGTATCTTCCAGCCGGACCCCGACCGGCGCATCTTCTATGCGATGGGATACGGCGGCAACGGCGTGATGTACTCCGCCCAGGCAGGCAAGCGCATGGCCCAGATGATTGCAGGCAAGGCCCAGAACCTCGACCTGCCCATCTTTACCTCCCAACTGCCGGGCCACGGCATCCTCACCCCCTTCCGCCGCATGGGCCAGCGCATGATGTATGGCTGGTACTGGATGCAGGACGAAAAACTCTAATCAGCCGCATGGCTTCACCAATGACAGGACACCTCGATATGACCAGCACGCCGATCATCGATTTCTCCGACGATGTCGAAGAAACCCACCGCCGTCTTGCGGATCTGCCGGACCGTGTGTTCGACGGCGATCCGCATCACACCACCCAGGTCCGGTTCGAAAGCCCCGACGGCATTGTCATGTCCGGCACCTGGACCAGCACGCCGGGCAAGTGGCACGTGTTCGCAGATCGCGACGAAATCTGTTTCATCCTGTCCGGCCATTGCCGCCTGGTCGCCAGGGACGGAACCGCGAAGGATTTCCGTGCCGGTGACAGCTTCATCATTCCAAACGGATTTGAAGGTCACTGGGACGTTGTGGAAACCACGAAGAAACACTTCCTGGTTCGCCACGTAAAGTAGAAGTCCGCACTTGATCGGATGCCTCTAACTTTCGGCACTTCTTTCTTCGGCCAAAGCTGCATTGAACTCCGCACCGAACAGAATGAGCGCAGACAGGCCATAAAGATAAACGATGGCAACCATGGTGCCCGCCAGCCCTGCATAAAGGGCGGTGTAGTTGGCAATCGTCTGCAGATAGATGGCGAAGAGTTGCGACCCGATAATGATGCCGGAAATCGTCAGGGCGATACCGGGGAAAGTGGTCCTGATCGAGCGCTTGCCATCGGGCAGGAAGCGATGAAAGGAAAACAGCGAAAGGGTCAGCACACCAACGGCAAGTGCATACTTGGTGGCACCGACAGTAAAAGAAAACGGTTCCAGCCAGGCAAGCTTGTTGACCAGGAACGACCACACAAGCGGCGTCGCGATAAGAATGAAAGCGGCCAGGATAAGCCCGAATGCGCCGATAATAACGAACACCGCGCTTTGCAGGCGCCGCCACCAGAACGGGCGCTTTTCCGTTACCCGATAAGCCCGGTTGAGACCATCGCGGGCATTTTCGATGCCGTTGGTGGCCAGAACAAGTGCGATAAATGTACCGATGGAAAAAAATTCGTTGGGTCTTTGCGCCACCATGATCTTGATCTGATCGGTAATCGCCTTTTCGCTGTCGGCAGGCCAGTGCTCAAGAACGAGATTGAAAACCTCGTCAACCAGGGCGGGGCTGCCCCAGATGCGAACCAGGGACGTAACCAGCATCAAAAACGGAAACAGCGACAATAGCAGGGAAAGAGCGACATTACTGGCGATTGCAGACCCGCCGTCATCAATGAATTTTATAGTTGCTCGCCAAAGCGTCTTTGCAATCTGGACCATGTAAGATCAGGCCTTATCTGAAAATCGCTTCATAGCAACATGGGCTCAGGTGAACCGATAATCCAGACCCGCTGACAGATGCCGGATCAGAAGCTTTCCTTGAGCCACTGACCGACCCGGCTGAAATAACTGCTGTCATGGCCCGCGCCTGCGATCAGTGCACCGAGATTGGCAGCCTGCTCATCCGGCATCAGGCCGTAGCGCAGCAAACCCGTTGCCACACAGAAACCCGGTGTGGACAAAGCATCCGGCAAGCCGTCAAAGCGTGATGGTTTTGCCACGCGAACCCGCCGGCCGAGAATCTCTCTCGCCAGTTGCTCAACACCGTTCAATTGGCCGCCACCACCGGTCAGCACCACACGGCGCACGAAATTCCGTGCCGTCGGCACCTGGTCCAGCCTGTCCCGGATGATTTCAAATATCTCTTCCATGCGCGGGCGGACAACGCCGCATATCATCGAGCGTGGAATGCTCTGCACGGCATCGCTGCCGGTCTCGCCGAGGATCGGGCAGGTAATCAGTTCACGTTCATCAAGCTGGGCAGGTACAGTTGACCCCCATAAAGTCTTGACCCGTTCTGCATGCGCGATGGTTGTGTTGAGACCACGGGCTATGTCCGTGGTTACGTGGTGAGATCCCACCGGCACCATATCCGCATGAGCCAGCATCCCTTCATTGAACACTGCATATGAAGTGGTGCCGCCGCCAAGCTCGATCACTGCGACACCCAGCTCCATCTCATCAGCCAGCAGAACCGAGCGCGCGGCAGCATAGGGTGCGACCACGAATCCGATCGCATCCAGATGGCAGCGCTCCAGCAGGATACCCAGATTTGTGATTGCATGCGGATCTGCCAGAACAACATTCATCTCAGCAGTCAGTGTGCTGCCATGCATGCCTTCCGGTTCACGCACGCCGCGCGCATCGTCAAGGCGATACTGTATCACCGATGCATGCAGAACTGCACGACCGCCGGTTTCAACCTTCGACATGGCATTAACCGCTGCCCGGCGCTTGGCTGCTTCATCAACAGCCTGACGGCCGAGCACAGCCTGACCGGAGACATGCACACTTACGGTTCGGCCACCTGACATGTTCACATAGACATCGGAAATCGTGCGCCCGGCCATGCGTTCAGCCTGGTCAATTGCCGTGCGCAGCGCGCGTTCGGCATCATCCAGATCAGCAACGGCACCACCGTTCACACCTTCAGAACGGCAATGACCGGCACCAATGACCTTGATCTGCGGCACCGTTTCATCGACAGCACGGCGCCTGCGACCCTCAATGGATCCGATCAGGCAGCAAATTTTGGTGGAACCGATATCCAGTGCCGCGATGGTGGAAGGCACCGATGCAAGGGTCGATCCGCCATGCGCGGACGAAGATGGAAAAGGCACAACTTTCATGAAACTCAAAAACCTACTCAAACAATCTACACACCCGGCACCGCAGCCGATCAGTTCTGTTCAACGATTGCGCAAAGCAACTTTGCGGTCCGCGTCTACCTTGGCACCATCGAACGGAACCATCACGGCAGAACCGGCGAGACGAAGGTCCACCTGCTCTATCCCCGATGCCAGGACACCAAACCGGGCATCCAGGTCTGCCAAATTGGCGAGGGCCTTCTCCACTTCCCTTTCAGGCAACAAAGCCTGCCGTCCGCCAGCAAAATACAGCGACCACCGACGTTTTCCCACACGTGCCGCAGCCTTGATCCTTGAGTGTAACTCAGGCCATGCTTCAAGTTGGTTAACAAGTTGCGACACACTTTCCTGGGCACCTTCGCCCGACACCAGCATCAGATGCGGGAACTTGTGCGCTTGAAAACTGGCAATCGCGGCGCCCTCGCGGTCGATGACATAATAATTGCCGCCACGTTGCCAGACGGCAAACGGTTCCCGCTCACCAATTTCGATTTCGATCCGGTTGGGCGGCACAACCCGCACGCTGGCTTCCTGGACCCAGTCCAGATTGAGCAGAATCGACCGTGCATTGTTCGGGTCAAATCCAATGAGTGAACCGCCTGGCTTGATGCCGATGGCTTTAAGCACAGTGGCACCACTCATTCGTTTCAGGCCGGTAATCCGGATTTGCTCAGCCGCATAGCCGAAGTACGACGAGACCTGCGCCGGCAGGCCGCGCGTCCCGCTCGACGGGTCTGACAGGTGATCTCCGACAAGCAGGCCGTATCCAGTGACCAGCGTCAGCATGCCAACCGCGCTTGAACGCACCAGTATGCGGCTTGTGCGGCGATTGGCTATACGCTCACCTGCCTGCAATGCGCTGGAGGCGACAGCCCAGAACGGAGCCCGGCGGAATTTGCGAAACTTGCGAATAATTGACATGCTGCTCATCGGTCCAATCCCGCATCATTGATCATCCAGGTCAGCAGTTCAGAGAAGCTGTGACCTGCGTGGGCAGCCATTTCCGGCACCAGCGATGTTGGCGTCATGCCGGGTTGTGTGTTGATTTCCATGAAAATCAACTCCCCGTCGGGGCCTTCGGTGTCATTGTATCGAAAGTCCGACCGGGTGACGCCCTTGCAACCAAGTTCAGTGTGTGCCGCAAGTGCATACTTCTGAACCCGATGATAGCCCATATGGGAAAGATCTGCTGGCAGGATGTGCTCGGAGCCACCAGGCTGATACTTGGCCGTGTAGTCGTAGAAACCTTCCGTGGACACAACTTCCGTAACACCCAGGGCCACATTTCCCATCACCGCGCA
>JABDRA010000393.1 GCA_013041995.1 Anderseniella sp.
GCCGATCTGGCCAACCTGGTCAACGAGGCGGCCCTGCTTGCGGCTCGCCGTTCACGACGCCTGGTTACGCAGTCTGATTTTGAGGACGCCAAGGACAAGGTCATGATGGGTGCGGAACGCCGCTCGATGGCCATGAACGAGGAAGAAAAACGCCTCACGGCCTATCACGAGGGCGGTCATGCCATCGTTGCCATGAACGTGCCGGCGGCAGATCCCGTTCACAAGGCAACCATCATTCCGCGCGGTCGTGCGCTCGGCATGGTCATGCAGCTGCCCGAAGGCGATCGCTATTCGATGAAGTTCAAGCAGATGACGTCGCGCCTGGCCATCATGATGGGTGGTCGCGTGGCTGAAGAGCTGACGTTCGGCGCCGACAATGTAACCTCAGGTGCACAGTCCGACATTGACCAGGCGACAAAACTTGCCCGGGCCATGATCACGCAATGGGGCTACTCCAAAGAGCTTGGCATGGTGTCTTACGGCGACAATCAGGAAGAGGTGTTTCTCGGCCACTCCGTGGCCAGAACCCAGAACGTGTCGGAAGAGACAGCCCGCAAGATCGATAGTGAGATCAAGCGGCTGGTTGATGACGGCTACAAGACAGCCCGCACGATCCTGACCAAGAAGAAGAAGGATCTCGAGGCATTGGCGCAAGGGTTGCTTGAATACGAAACCCTGTCGGGTGACGAGATCACCGATCTCCTGAACGGTAAACCGCCGTCGCGTGATGATGACGACAATGCCAAGCCGAAGGCGAAGCCGGGATCATCGGTACCGGTTACCAAGAAGAAAAAGGGTGATGAAGGGTCCGGCGAACTTGAGCCGCAACCGCAGACCTGATTTTTTGTGATGTAGGTTAGCTACTGGCCGGATTTTCCTGATGGAAAGTCCGGCCGATTTTTGTACAGATCAGCTTGGTTTGACAGGTGTTTGGCAAATTGATCCAGAGGGCCGTTCCAGCATGACAAGTTTGTATGTTCGCCCGGCGGGGCTGGTGTATGGTTCGGACGCAGCGCTGGCGATTGAAGCCGGTGCCGGCCTGCCACTGGCGGGCGGAAAGATCTGCTGGACGATGGCGCTGGTTAGTGAAGATCGCGGCACAAGCTGGACGCCGCGCAAAACGGCTGCCCTCAAGGCGTCGCGTGATGGCGATGTTGCACGTTGGGTCAGCCAATTAAGTTTGCCACGCAATCCCGTAGCCGGACTTGGCATGGATGCATGTCACATCATGGGTATCGTCAATACGACCCCGGACAGTTTTTCCGATGGCGGTGTCAACGCGGATGCGGACAAGGCCATTGAGAACGCCAGAGCCATGGCAACAGCCGGTGCGGTCCTGCTGGATGTCGGCGGGGAATCCACCCGCCCGGGCTCCGATCCTGTGGACGAAATCGAGGAATGGCGCCGGATTGAACCGGTCATAACCACCCTCGTGGCAGACGGGCTTGCTGTGTCGTGTGACACCCGTAAAGCCGCCATCATGAACAAGGTGACACAGGCCGGTGTTGCAATGATCAATGATGTCAGCGCGTTGACCTATGACACGGATGCGCTGAATGCCACCGCATCGTCAGGTTTGCCGGTGTGCCTGATGCATGCGCAAGGTGATCCCAAGACCATGCAGCACAACCCGGAATACGACAATGTCGTACTGGACGTTTATGACTGGCTGGAAAAGCGTGTTGAAACAGTTGCCGCATCAGGTATTTCGCGTGACCTTGTCATTGCCGATCCCGGTATCGGTTTCGGCAAGACCTTTGCCCACAATCTCCAGCTTATGGCCGGTTTGGCCCTGTTTCACGGTCTCGGCGTGCCGGTTATGCTGGGTGCGTCCCGTAAAGGCTTCATCGGCTCTGTGACAGGTGAAAAGGTGGCCGCCAACAGGCAGACAGGCTCTGCGACAGCGGCCTTGCTGGGTGCCATGTCCGGCATGCAGTTCGTGCGCGTGCATGATGTGCCGGCTACGCGCCATGCACTGAGTGTCTGGCAGGCAACAACCGCTCAGCACCAAGACGTGTGATGTCAAAGGAAGTGCGGACGGATTATGTTGGCTTTAACCGAAGTTTGAGTACATTGGTGCGCCATCAGGCACACTGAGTCGGATGTGAATGCCTCACAGGGATTTTTATAATGGACAAGGAATTTTTTGGCACCGACGGCGTGCGGGGCAAGGCCAACAGCTATCCCATGCGGGCAGATACAGTGCTGAAAATCGGCATGGCGGCAGGCGCGCTTTACCGGCGCGGTAGTCACCGGCATCGCGTGGTGATCGGAAAAGACACCCGGCTTTCCGGCTATATGGTGGAACAGGCCCTTACTGCCGGATTCCTGTCTACCGGGATGGATGTGTTCCTGTTCGGACCGGTTCCAACGCCGGCGGTTGCCATGCTGACCCGGTCGATGCGGGCAGATCTCGGGGTGATGCTGTCGGCGTCACACAACCCGTATCATGACAATGGCATCAAGATATTCGGCCCGGACGGCTACAAGCTGTCTGATGATCAGGAGAACGAAATCCAGAAACTGGTGCTGGCGTCCGAAACCATTCCACTGGCAGCGCCTGAACACATCGGCCGCGCCAAGCGTATTGAAGATGCCCAGGCGCGGTATATCGAGTTCGTCAAAAGCTCATTCCCCAAGGAGCTGACACTTGATGGTCTGCGGGTTGTTGTCGACTGTGCCAACGGTGCGTCTTACCAGGTGGCTCCAACAGCTTTGTGGGAACTGGGAGCGGAAGTGATCCCGGTCGGGGTTGAACCGAACGGCTTCAACATAAACGACGAGTGCGGCTCGACCCATCCACAAAAGGTGGCCGCGCAAGTGCGCAAGATGCGCGCCGATATCGGCATATCGCTTGATGGTGATGCGGACCGTTGCATTCTCGTTGATGAAAACGGCAATGTCATTGATGGCGACCAGGTTATGGCCCTGATTGCGACCTCCTGGCATAAACAGGGCCTGCTGCGCGGCGACGGGCTGGTTGCAACCATCATGTCCAATCTGGGCCTTGAGCGCCTGATGGCCTCACACGACTTGAGTCTTGAACGTACCCGGGTCGGAGACCGGTATGTTGTCGAACGCATGCGGTCCGGCGGTTTCAATGTCGGTGGCGAGCAGTCGGGTCATGTGGTGCTGTCGGATTTCAACACAACCGGTGACGGTCTGATCGCAGCACTTCAGGTGCTGGCTGTGCTGGTCCAGAATGGCGGGTCGGTGAGTGAAGTCTGCCGGATGTTCGATCCGGTTCCGCAAGTGCTGAAAAATGTCCGCTATGGCGCCGGCACACCGCTGGAGCAGGACCCGGTCAAGAAGGCGATTGCCGCAGCAGAAGAAAAGCTGGGCAATTCGGGCAGGCTGGTCATTCGAAAATCAGGAACCGAACCGCTGATCCGCGTCATGGCGGAAGGCGACAATGCCGACCTGGTGACCTCGGTCGTTGACGACATCGTCGCGGAAGTTGAACGTCACGCTGCCTAGAATCGCGGCCTTCGGCAATTGAAAATTACGACTCCCGGCATTGTGTAGCGGCCGCAAAACCCTTGTTTTGCGCGGCCGATATGCCATTTTTCAGGCTTCTGAAAAAACTGTGAACATGCTTAAGAGGTTCTTAAGCGGTTTGGTTAATGATCTCCATTGAAGGTTTGGTCCAGACGGTATCCGGAACATGAGACCGGGATTGAACGGCGATTGGCAAGTTTGCTTCTCGAACATGAGAAGCGTTCAGTGAATGGAGAGTACAAATGATGGGTCGCACGCTGCTGAGAGTGTGTTTCGCTGCACTGGGATTGGGCATGGCTGGGGCAGCCCACTCCGCTGATTATGACGGCCAGTTGCCGGATGAAGGTTTCGGCGGCATGTGGAGTTGTCTGTATGCCCGCGTTGATGGCGGGGTAACGTTATATGAACGCCCTGAGGTTCTTCAGCCAATTGGCGCCGGGTTCGACAATGGCGGCGGTGGCACCACCACCAGCGCCATAACCCCGCAGATTGATCCCACCGGATTCTTCGAAGGCGGTATCGGTTGTCAGGTCGCCAGCAGCCTGCGTATTGAAATCACCGGGGGTGTGCGTCTGAAATCATCCCTGACCGACGCGTTTCCAGGGTCTCTGGATGCGGATATCGGATCGCAGTACGTGTTTGTGTCGTCTTATTGGGACATCACCAATTATGCCGGTTTCACGCCTTATGTCGGCGGCGGCATCGGTGCATCCAAGAATGAGATTTCCGGGCTCGCAGCCCCGGCCGGCGCGACAGGCAGCAGCGAATATGATTTTGCCTACCATGTTGGCGTTGGCGTATCCTATAACCTTACATCAAACCTGAAATTTGATCTGGCTTACAGGTATGTTGATCTCGGTGAGACCATATCGGGTGTTGATACCGCCGCTCTGCCTGCTGATCAGGGCGCTATCAGTGTGGACAATATTCAGGGCCACGAAGTGAAAGTAGGGCTTCGCTATCATTTCGGTGACCCAACCTGGTAACAGACATTTCCGATCGTTGAGGTTGGAAAAATGACGGCTCGCATGTTTAGGCTTCCGGCGGTGGAACCAGACATGCGGGCCTGTTTTTTGGCAGATGGTTAAGGGTGTGTAAC
>JABDRA010000400.1 GCA_013041995.1 Anderseniella sp.
CCCGATCACCGGATCTGCGCCCGTGGGCTATGAGGGATCGGAACTGCTGGTCGCCCGCCTGCTGACAGAAGCAGGGGCAAAAGTCCCTTATGTCGGTACAGCCTGTGCCCGATCGCAATGGTCTGAAACAGACCGTGAATGGCTGCAAGCGCGCGGGTGTCATGTTCAATATCGTGCGTCGCTTGAGCAGGATCTGGCCGCCATGCGCGATGTGCGTCCTGACCTGGCCATCGGCACAACCCCGCTGGTGCAGGAAGCCAAGCAGCACGCCATCCCGGCGCTGTACTTCACCAACCTGATTTCGGCACGGCCGTTAATGGGGGCCGCCGGTGCCGGATCGCTGGTGCAGGTGATCAATGCCGCGCTTGCCAACAAGCATCGCTTTGATGAGCTCACAGAATTCTTCGAAGGTGTCGGCACCGAACACGCGGCAGGCATCTGGGAAGACGTGCCGCAGGACCGGCCCGAATTCAAGAAGAAGTACGAGCGCCAGTCGAAACCCGCAAAAGCTGTAGAGGGGGCAATCGGATGCTGATCGCCGATCTCGACAGGGCAGGCGGATACTGGGGTGCGGTCTATGCATTCTCCGCCATCAAGGGTCTGCAAGTCATTATTGACGGCCCGGTTGGCTGTGAAAATCTGCCGGTCACCGCCGTTCTGCATTATACAGACGCGCTGCCGCCGCATGAATTGCCGATTGTGGTGACCGGTCTGGGTGAAGAAGAACTCGGCCAGCACGGCACCGAAGGCGCCATGAAGCGGGCTCATGCCACGCTTGATCCCGGATTGCCGAGTGTTGTCGTGACCGGATCCATCGCGGAAATGATTGGCGGTGGGGTGACGCCTGAAGGCACCAATATCAAGCGGTTCCTGCCACGCACCATTGACGAAGACCAATGGCAGTCCGGTAACCGGGCAATGTTGTGGTTGTGGCAGGAGTTTGGATTGCGCAAGGGCAAAATGCCGAAGGCCAGAGCGCGCAAGGAAGGCGATGCACCGAAGGTCAATATCATCGGCCCATGCTACGGTACGTTCAACATGCCGTCCGACCTGGCTGAGGTACGTCGCCTGGTTGAAGGCATCGGCGCCGAGGTCAACCTGGTGTTCCCGCTTGGCAGTCATCTGGCTGACGTGCCGCGTCTGGTGGACGGTGATGTCAATATCTGCATGTACCGGGAGTTTGGCCGGGCCTTGTGCGAAGGGCTTGAGAAACCCTACCTGCAGGCGCCGATCGGCCTGCATTCAACGACCAAGTTCCTGCGCAAGCTCGGCGAATTGCTTGAGCTTGATCCGGAACCGTTCATAGAGCGTGAAAAACACACGACGATCAAACCGCTGTGGGATTTGTGGCGCTCCGTCACCCAGGATTTCTTCGGGACGGCGAGTTTCGCCATCGTCGCCAACGAGACCTATACCCGCGGTGTCCGCAACTTCCTTGAGGAAGAAATGGGCCTGCCGTGCAGTTTTGCCTTTGCTCGCAGGGCAGGCGTGAAACCCGATAATGACATCGTGCAGGAATCCATCAGAAATACGCCGCCGCTGATCATGTTCGGCAGTTACAACGAGCGCATGTACATGGCCGAGGCCGGATGCCGCGCAATGTATGTGCCGGCATCATTCCCGGGCGCCGTGATCCGTCGCCATACGGGTACACCGTTCATGGGGTATTCGGGCGCTACCTATCTTGTTCAGGAAGTTTGCAACGCGCTGTTTGATGCGCTGTTCAACATTCTGCCGCTGGCAGGTGACCTGGACAAGGTTGAGGCAACTCCAACGAAACTTGAAGGCCAGATGACCTGGAACGACGAAGCCCGACTGGAGCTTGACCGACTGGTTGAAGCCCAGCCCGTGCTGGTGCGCATTTCTGCAGCAAAGCGTCTGCGCGATGCCGCGGAGCAGGCGGCACGTCGCCAGGGCGAAGAGCTGGTCACACCTCAGATGGTTGTGGCCACAGCGGAAAATTTGGGGAAGGCGGCATGACGATATGTCTCGAAATGCCTCGCGTTTCCAAACTGAGGAGAAGAGCTGATGAGCGTTGATGTTCACGAAAGAAGAATGAGTGGCTCGGTTCGCGATAGCGTCGATTTCAACATCATTTACGGCGTGGCGTTCGTGTTTTTCCTGATTGCAGCCGTGGTTCACCGGGTGATCCCAAAAAGGTGGCGCCCGAACTTTGATCCGACCGGGCAAGCCCGTTCGGTGATAGCCGAAGCGCGGATTGCTGCCAGTAACTCAATACCGTTCGCATTCATGTAGTGCGTCCGGTTTTAAAGGTTTCTTCCGGTTTCTGCCGGTGGAAATGCCGACTGAAAGCCTTCGGGCTGGAGGGAAGGCGAAACCCCAGCCACGCGGGGTGCGCGTGGTAACTGGCCGAAAGGCTAACCTGTGGAGGGCAGAATTATGCCTGATACCCCAAGCGGGACTCCGTCGGGTCTCACCCACTCGGAGGCTCAAGAGTTTCACCGGCTCTTCATTCAGGGTTTCCTGGGTTTCACCGCAATTGCGGTTGTAGCCCATATCCTGGTCTGGATGTGGCGCCCCTGGTTCTGATGAGCCAAGCGTCCTTATAGGAGAACGAGTCGATGTGGAAAATTTGGCTTCTATTTGACCCACGTAGGGTCTTGGTAGCGACAGCAGTGTTCCTGTTCACGCTGGCAATTTTGATTCATTTCATCTTGCTCAGCACGAACAAGTACAACTGGATTGAAGGTACCGCCAAAACGTCCAGCCTAGCTGTGCCGGCGATTACGGAAGTGATGCCGACATAGCGAAAGCTGACGAGGTCCGGCGGTTTCGCCGGATAGCAAGACAAGTGGACGGGGGGAAGGGGTCAAGCCCTCACCCCGTCCACCAACCAAACTAATTCGCGGTGGCTGCAGGCTGCTGCCTGACGAAGGATCTGGATCATGGCGATGCTCAGTTTTGAAAGAAAATATAGGGTTCGCGGCGGAACACTGGTTTGTGGTGATCTGTTCGATTACTGGATTGGCCCGTTCTATGTGGGGTTCTTCGGCATAACGACGGCGTTTTTCACCATTTTGGGAACAGCGCTCATTGTATACGGGGCAGCCATCGGGCCGACATGGAACCTCTGGCAAATCAGTATTGCGCCACCTGACCTTAAATACGGTCTGGGGCTTGCACCGCTGAAGGAAGGCGGGCTCTGGCAAATCATTACAATATGTGCGACCGGTGCGTTCGTTTCCTGGGCGCTTCGGGAAGTTGAAATCTGCCGAAAACTCGGCATCGGATATCATGTGCCGATCGCGTTCGGCTTTGCGATCCTGGCCTATGTCACCCTGGTGATCATACGTCCGTTCTTGATGGGTGCCTGGGGTCATGGCTTCCCGTACGGGATCATCTCGCATCTCGATTGGGTGTCAAATGTCGGGTACCAGTACCTGCATTTCCATTACAATCCTGCGCATATGCTGGCGATCACCTTGTTCTTTACAACGGGGCTGGCACTTGCCCTGCATGGTGGCCTGATCCTGTCTGCTGCCAACCCCGGCAAGGGCAAGACAATGCGCACACCGGAATATGAAGACACGTTTTTCCGCGACACCATCGGGTACTCGATAGGCACTCTGGGCATTCACCGGCTGGGTCTGTTTCTGGCGCTGGCAGCGGTGTTCTGGAGCGCGGTATGCATCGTCATAAGCGGCCCCTTCTGGTCGCGAGGCTGGCCCGAATGGTGGGGCTGGTGGCTTAACCTGCCAATCTGGTCCTGAGTGAAAGGGAACAATCATGGCTGAATATCAAAACATTCTGACCCGTGTTCAGGTTCGAGGTGAACTCGAAATGGGTGTCCCGGCTGCAGACAATGCCTGGCCGCGCGACGGGGTCCCGTTCTTTAGCTACCTGGCCGGCAAGATCGGCAATGCACAGATCGGCCCGATCTATCTGGGCTGGACCGGAACCATTTCACTGATTTTTGGCCTGATAGCGTTTGAGATCATCGGTCTCAACATGTGGGCTTCGGTCAACTGGGATCCGGTGCAGTTCGTGCGGCAATTGTTCTGGTTGTCGCTTGATCCGCCGGCGCCGGAACACGGTCTGAAAATTCTACCGCCAATGCGCGAAGGCGGCTGGTGGCTGTTGGCCGGTTTCTTCCTTACAGCCTCGATTCTGCTGTGGTGGGTCAGGATGTATTCCAGGGCGCGTCAACTCGGTATGGGACTGCACGTGTGCTGGGCATTTGCTGCCGCAATCTGGCTGTTCCTGGTTCTGGGCTTCATCCGTCCGGTCCTGATGGGAAGCTGGTCTGAGGCAGTGCCGTTCGGCATCTTCCCGCACCTGGACTGGACCGCCGCGTTTTCACTGCGCTACGGCAATCTGTTCTACAACCCGTTCCACATGCTTTCCATTGTCTTCCTGTATGGCTCCGCCCTGCTGTTTGCAATGCACGGCGCAACCATCCTGGCGGTCAGCCATCTGGGTGGTGATCGTGAGCTGGAGCAGATAACTGACCGTGGTACGGCTTCAGAGCGTGCTGCACTTTTCTGGCGCTGGACAATGGGGTTCAACGCGACCATGGAATCCGTTCATCGCTGGGCCTGGTGGTTTGCAATTCTCACACCGATCACAGGTGGCATAGGCATTTTGCTGACCGGCACAGTTGTCGACAATTGGTATCTCTGGGGCGTCAAGCACTACATCGTGCCGGCATACCCTGACATGTGGCCAACCGTCGTCGATCCTGCCTTGCAGTAAGGGAGTAGTATAATGAAACTCGCATTACCCGTTGCCGTTGGTTTAGGCGTATTGCTGGCAATCCCGATGATGTTGCAATGGGAGCGTCCGCCAATGGACAGTACCCAGCAAGGTTATCGCGGTACCGGCATGGTAGAGGTGGATAATCCGCGCACTGTCGCAAAGCAGATGGCGGCCGTAGTTATCCCCGAAGCCCAGGAGCCAGCCGAAAAATATGGTGACAAGGCGTCTGACGTCTACGAAAATGTTCAGGTTCTCGGTGACCTGGACCAGGCTGAATTCGACCGGCTAATGCTGGCGATAACCGAATGGGTGTCGCCCGAGCAGGGTTGCAATTATTGCCATAATCCGGAGAACTTGGCGGAAGACAGCGTGTACACAAAGGTCGTTACGCGACGCATGTTGCAGATGACCAAGACCATCAACAACCAGTGGGGTGAGGTGCATGCACAACCCACTGGTGTTACCTGTTACACCTGCCATCGCGGACAACCTGTGCCGCAAAATGTCTGGTCGATCAACCCTGGTCCGCGCCAGGCCGGAGGCATGGCGGCAAGCCGGATGGGTCAAAACCTGGCCAGCCCTCAGGTTGGTCTTACGTCACTGCCGTATGATCCGTTCACTGACTTGCTTGGCAAGGATGGTAATATTCGAGTCAATGCAACCAGCGCCCTACCGCAAGGGACCAGCGATGCTTCAATACAGGCCACCGAGAAAACCTATGGCCTGATGATGCACATGTCCCAGTCTCTGGGAGTGAACTGCACGTTCTGCCACAATACGCGCCAGTTCACCGACTGGAGCCAGAGCCCGGAGGCCCGGGTGAAGGCGTGGCACGGTATTAAAATGGTCAACAAGATCAACCAGACCTACATGGATCCTCTGGCGTCGGTGTTCCCGGACAACCGCAAGGGACCTCAGGGCGATGTGCTGAAAGTCAACTGTGCCACCTGCCATGTAGGTGTAAACAAGCCGTTGTATGGTGCTAACATGCTGAAAGACTATGTGACGGAATTGAATGCGGCAAAGAGCCAGTAAGCAACTCTGAACACTGTATCAGCAACCTGAAAAAACCGGCGAGGCCCAGTGTCTCCCCGGTTTTTTGTTTGATGTGGGTGGGTAATTGATGAGCGTAATTATTTGTCTGGCCTACCAGTCCAGGACGAAGTGGGTGCCACCGGTTTCGGCAGGTGCTTTGTGATCGTCATGACACCTGCAGTTTCGGTTCACCAATACATGAAACAGACGCTGGAAGGTTGCGCGAAAGTAGGCGTCGGCCAACCCGGGGGCCAGTTTCCGGCAATTTCCGCGCCGCCAGAATGGTAGTTTGGGCGAACAGGTGCGATATGCATGGTAATCCTCCCTGTGATGGGAAAGTTCAGCATTTCTAAGGGCTTGCACAGTTGGCCTGGGTCATTTGGTTAGCGCTGCGAGTGGTCTTGAAAAGAAGAAACCCTGCTCCGGGAGCGAAGCAGGGTTTCTATGGCGTTCAAACAGTGCAAGTGGTCTTCAGTTCAGGAGGGGATCCTCTACTTCAGCTTGCACATATGAACAACCAGGCCAGGCATTTCCTATGCTGCCGCTCTTGCGAGGGCACACTGGGACCATAGCTCGTTCAGTGCGCCGACCAGGTGTTCGATATCGGCATGGCTGTGGCAGGGGTTTGGTGTGAAGCGAAGCCGCTCGGTGCCCTTGGGGACCGTCGGATAATTGATCGGCTGGACATAAATGCCCGCGTTATCAAGCAGCCAGTCTGAGATCCATTTGCACTTGACCGCATCGCCGACCATGACCGGCACGATGTGGCTGTCATTCGGCATGTGCGGAATGCCGGCCTTGTCGAGACCGGCACGCAGGGCTGCCACCATCTCACGCTGTTTGAGGCGTTCGGTGTCGGATTGCTTCAGGTGCTTGATCGAGGCGATGGCGCCTGCTGCCACGGCAGGCGGCAGCGCGGTGGTGAAGATGAAGCCGGAGGCAAACGAGCGCACGAAATCGCACAATTGCTCCGACGCGGTAATGTAACCGCCCATGACACCGAAGGCCTTGCCCAGGGTACCCTCGATCACATCGAGGCGATCCATGATGCCTTCGCGCTCGGCGACACCGCCGCCGCGTGGACCATACAGGCCAACCGCGTGGACTTCGTCCAGGTAAGTGAGCGCATTGTGCTTTTCAGCCACGTCGCAGAT
>JABDRA010000403.1 GCA_013041995.1 Anderseniella sp.
GCCGATAGTGAGCCTGCTCTCTTCACAGCAAGCAGATAACGAAGATCGTTCCAGTTCAAACTCTGCATCTTTGCAGTTTAATTATGCAGAATTGCGCCTTCAAGCTGCAAATTCGCATGCATATGATTATCCCATCAAACTCCTTGCAGAAAAAGGACCCCCATCATGCTGTTTGCCGTCATGTTCGAAGACAATCCGGGCACAGGCGCCGATATCAGAGCCCGGCACATGCCGGATCACCTCGCCTTCCTGGAGCGCAACAATGCACAGATAAAGGCTGCCGGTCCCCTGGCCACCGAAGCAGGATCAGATGCCGGAGGCATGTGGCTCGTCGAAGCGGGCGATGAAGCAGGCGTCCGCAAACTTGTCGAGGAAGACCCGCTCTGGCCGACCGGATTGCGCAAGTCCGTGCAGATACTGTGCTGGAACCAGGTATTTGCCGATGGCAAACGGCTGATTGACTTTTAGCTGCCGTCAGGCCTGCAACGCCCCGGTCAGATCACCGATCAGGTCCTCAACATCTTCAAGCCCGACAGACAACCGCACCATGCCATCGGTTACGCCCATGGCATCGCGCGCTTCCTGGCCGATATTGCGGTGCGTGGTTGTGGCCGGATGGGTGATCAGCGACTTGGCATCCCCGAGATTGTTGGAAATGTCGATGATCTCCAGCTTGCGCAGCATGTCGAAGGCAGCAGTCTTGCCGCCCGCCAGTTCAAACGTCACCATGGTGCCGCCGGCAGTCATTTGCCTGCGGCACAGGTCGGCCTGCGGGTGGCTGTCCAGCCACGGATAGGTCACACTGGCGACACCTGGTGTGCCTTCAAGTACCGAGGCGATTTTCAGCGCGCTTTCGCACTGGGCACCGACGCGAAGTTTCAGGGTCTCCATGCCCTTCACCAGAACCCAGGCGTTGAACGGCGACAGCGACGGCCCGGTGTGGCGCAGGAACGGTTTGAGCTTTTCGTTCTTGAACTCAGTGGTGGATACCACCGCACCGCCCAGAACCCTGCCCTGTCCGTCCATATGCTTGGTGCCGGAATAGACAATCACATCAGCACCTAACGGCAAGGTCTTCTGAACAATCGGCGTTGCGAAAATATTGTCGACCACCACGCAGATGCCCTTGGCCCTGGCGATGTCGGCCACCGCTGCAATGTCAAAAACCTGCAAACCGGGATTCGACGGTGTCTCCAGGAAAAACACCTTGGTTTCAGGCCGTACTGCAGCGCGCCAGGCGTCCAGATCATTACCGTCGACCAGTGTCGATGTGATGCCGAACTTCGGCAGGATGGCGGTGAGAATCTGGTAACACGAGCCGAACAGCGCCTTTGACGCCACAATATGATCGCCTGCCTCGGTCTGGCACGCCAGCGCCCCCCATACCGCCGCCATGCCGGACGCTGTCGCATAACATGCTTCAGCCCCTTCCAGCAGGCGCAGGCGTTCTTCAAACATGGTCACTGTCGGATTGCCGTAACGGGCGTAGACATAGCCTTCCGCGTCACCGGAAAACCGGTCCTCGGCGGTTTCCGCATCGTCGTAGACAAAGCCTGAATTGAGATATAGCGCTTCTGCGGTTTCACCGTGATGCGACCGCTCCAGGCCACCGCGCACCAGCCTGGTGGCTTCGCCCCATTTGGATGGATTTGTTTGCTTTTTGACAGATTTTTTCATGATATCACTGCTGTATCCAGGGAAGACCGCGGGCCTTCCAGCCATTGGTTTTGCCACGATGACGGCTTTCATCCAGGTCGCCTTCGAATCCTTCGGCCACATTGTAACAACTGGTAAAACCTGCTTCGGTCAGAAGCGATGCCGCCGCTGCAGACCGACCGCCGGAGCGGCAGATCAGATAGATGTCAGCGTCCTTACCAATGCCGAACTCCCCGACTGCGTCGACAAATTCTTCGTTGATCTGCATTGACGGGAACTGCTGCCAGGAAATGGTCGCCATTCGCTCGACCGCCGGCACGCCGACAAATGCCCATTCCGCACGCGTGCGCACATCAATCATCACCGCATTGGCATTGCTGGAAAGTTGCTCAAATGCTTCCTGCGGATTGACGTCACCCTTGTACATGCCCGGTCACCTTGCTTTACGATTGCTGATTTGCGCGACGCTCCTTATACACCGCGCCTGCCCGTATTGTAAGAAGAACATTGTGTCTCTTATGACGAACATTGTGCCCGTCCCTCACGCCGGATATCGCCATGCACTCCCGGCTCAGGATGCCGAACAAACAGAACCTTGTAAGCACGCCCGTTGTCCATTTGCAAACCGGTGAAATCTGCTCAACCCGAGTTTCGCATTCTGGCTCTATCCCGGCGGACAGAGCCTTGCTAGTTTGCGCTCAGGTCCGGGACTTTTTACATCAGGGAATCTCTACATGGCCAAGGAACTTCCAACCCAGGCGGACGTCGTCATTGTTGGCGGCGGCGTCATCGGCACTTCGCTGGCCTATCATCTCACCAAGATCGGCATCACCAATGTTGTGCTGCTCGAGCGCAAGCAACTGACCAGCGGCACCACCTGGCATGCAGCAGGCCTGGTCGGGCAATTGCGCGCCAGCCGCAACATGACCGAACTGGCCAAGTACACCTCCGAACTGATGAAGGGCCTTGAGGCCGAAACCGGCCAGGCCACCGGATTCAAGCAGAACGGCTCTGTTTCTGTGGCCCTTACCGAGGCCCGGTTCGAAGAGTTTCGCCGTGGAGCCTCCATGGCCAAGAATTTCGGGCTGGATGTACAGGTCGTTTCAGCCGGAGAGGTAAAGGAACGCCTCCCCCATCTCGCTACCCACGAAGTGACCGGCGGTATTTTTCTGCCCGGCGATGGCCAGGTGAACCCGATTGACGTCACCCAGGCCTATGCTGCCGGGGCCCGCTCACGGGGCGCGAAAGTATTCGAAAACACCAAGGTCACAAGGCTTTTGAAGGACGGCAACCGGGTAACCGGTGTGGAAACCAGCACCGGCACCATCATGGCCGACAAGACGGTTATTTGCGGGGGCATGTGGTCGCGTGAGCTCGGCCAGCAGGTCGGCGTCCAGATCCCGCTGCACGCGGCAGAACACTTCTATGTGGTCACAGAGCCTCATGCCGATCTGCCGAGGGAGATGCCGGTTATCCGAATTCCCGACGAATGGGCCTATTACAAGGAAGATGCCGGCAAGCTGCTGCTCGGCGCATTCGAACCGGTTGCCAAGCCATGGGGCATGGGCGGCATTCCCGAAGATCATGAGTTTGAAACATTCTCGGAAGACTATGATCACTTTGAACCGGTGCTGGAAAAGGCCGTCGCGCGCATGCCGCTGCTGGAAACCGCCGGCATTGCCCTGTTTTTCAACGGACCGGAGAGCTTTACGCCGGATGACCGCTATTATCTTGGCGAGGCACCGTTCGTCGATGACCTGTTTATGGCCACCGGATTCAATTCCATAGGCATCCAGTCGTCAGGCGGTGTCGGCAGGGTACTGGCCGACTGGATCAAGGACGGTCATCCGCCGCTCGATGTCGCTGACGTGGACATTCGCCGGGTGCACCCGTTCCAGTCCAACAAGAAATACCTGCACGACCGCACCACGGAAAGCCTTGGCCTGTTGTATGCAATGCACTGGCCGTATTACCAGCCGACAACCGCACGCGGTGTCCGCAAATCACCGTTCCATGACCGCCTTGCGGCGAAGAATGCCTGTTTCGGCGAGACCAACGGCTGGGAGCGTGCCAATTTCTTTGCACCCACCGCAGACGAGGCAAAATACGAGTATTCGTTCCATCGCCAGAACTGGTTCCCTCATGCACAGGCCGAAGCTGACGCGGTTGCCTCAACTGTTGGCCTGTTCGACCAGACGAGTTTTGCCAAATTTCTGGTGCAGGGTCGCGATGCCTGCGCGGTTCTCAACGAAATCTGTGTCAATGACGTGGATGTGGCCGCTGACAAGCTGGTCTACACCCAGTGGTGCAATGAGCGCGGCGGTATCGAAGCTGACCTTACGGTGACGCGCCTGGACGAGAACGAGTTCATGGTGGTCACCGGTTCAGGACCGCAGATCCGCGATTTCTCCTGGCTCAAGCGCCACATTGGTGATCGCTTCTGCACCGCAACCGATATCACCTCCGGCCTGCCCATGCTGTCGCTGATGGGCCCGAACTCGCGTGCGCTGATGGAAAAACTGACCGGCGAGAGTTTCGCAACCGATATCCAGCCCTTCGGCACCTCACGCGAGGTCGAAGTCGGCTATGCCCGTGTCCGTGCCAGCCGCATCACCTATGTCGGCGAACTGGGCTATGAGCTGTACATCCCGGCCGAGTTTGCCCTGCATGTCTATGATACCATTATCGAGGCAGGCGCGGACTTCGATCTGGCCCATGCCGGCATGCACACCATGAACAACTGCCGCACCGAGAAAGCCTATCGCCACTTCGGCCATGACATTGCCGACGAGGACACGCCGATTGAAGCCGGCCTCGGCTTCACTATCGCGTGGGACAAGAAGGGGGGCTTTATCGGTCGCGACGCGCTGCTGAAGCAGAAGGAAGCACCGGTTCGCACCAAGCGCATGGTCACGCTGGCCCTGGAAGACGACAGTGAAACCTCTCCGCTGATGTATCACGAAGAACCGGTCTACCGCGACGGCGTACGTGTCGGTTCAACCACCTCAGGCGCCTGGGGTCACCGGGTCAGCAAGTCCCTCGGCATGGGCTACGCCCACTGTGAAGAAGGCGTCACAAAGGACTGGATTGACTCGGGAAAATGGGAAGTCGAGATCGCCTGGAAACGCTATGCGGCCAAGGTCCAGTTTGCCCCGTTCTATGATCCGAAGAGTACGTTGATCAGGGCCTGAGAAAACAAACGGGCTAATCCCGCTTTTCCGCATGCTTCTCCAGCAGTCGCGTGATTTCTGTCTGGCCACGCGATCTCGCATGTTCCAGTGCGGTCACGCCTTCCTTGTCGCCGATACTGGTCTCCGCACCGGCCTACAGCAGCAGGTCAACAATCTCCTGGTAGGCCGGGCCGCCGTCGCCGAGTATCACCGCCTCCAGCAAGGCTGTCCAGCCGAGATAATTGACATGGTCGATGTCGGTTTTGGTTGTCAGCAGATAGCGTACAACCTCCACATGTCCATGATGCGCTGCCGGGATCAATGCAGTACCGCCATAACGGTTGACCGCTTTAAGATCAGCCCCGGCCGCAACCGTCATTTTTAGAATCTCCAGCCGTCCTTCAGCTCCCGAATACAGATACGGACTATCGTTCAGATGGTCTTTGGCGTTCACATCCGCGCCCGCTTCTATCAGCACTCGCGCGGCGTCGATGGCGTCGGCGTGGGTGGCGATCATCAGGGCTGTCCTGCCTGATGCATCGGCGCTGTCCACCGGTACTCCCGATTTCAAACCGGCGTTCAGTTTGTCTGTATTATTGGCACGTGCCGCAACCAGAAACTCTTGCAACACTGACTGTTCAATGACCGGCATTGCTGTCCCATCCTGCCCATTGGCGTTGATAGTCACCAATCCCAGCATCACCGTCACCGCCAGTATTTGTCTGCTGTATGCCATGGCGTTTTACCTGCATAGCCTCGGTGCACCGGCATCGCCGGCGTTTCGACCATATACCATGCCGTCAATGTCCGCCCAGTAAGCGGCAGCCTCACACATGGGACAGGCACGCGACGAAGAATACAGAATGGCGCCTTTCAGGCTTCGGGACTTGATCCGGCGGGCGGCGTCCCTGATGGCGGATATTTCGGCATGCCCGGTGGGGTCCTGATCCAGCAGCACCCTGCTCCATGACTGACCGACAATTACATTATCGCGAACGATGACCGCGCCGTAGGCCTGGTCACCATTTTCGACCGCCAGCCGGCGCATCTCAAAGGCACGCTCTATAAAAGCCTTTGTGTGCGGCATTGCAGGTTGAATGATCGCTGTATCGCCAATATCAGCATGGGCACCGCGGCCGGAAGCAGTCAGTACACCGGCGATAGTTGCGGCCTGGCAAAGCCATCGTCTCGAAACAGGAACAGACATGAACATAACCTCAGGTTGACCGATCCACTGACCGGCTTGAACGCACCGTCGTAGCTCTATGTAATCGTGACGGTTTCGCCGGTCCAGCACAACATCCGTCTGTCCGGCTGAGGGTCAAACCAGGGGCAAAAACGCACGCCAGAATCAGATGTCAATCCTCACTTCTGTGTCAGCTGGATCATCTTGTTCGCCACGGCGAGTTTTTCAGACAGGTTACTGGCCAGCAACTGGTGAGCAAGGACTGCAAGCTCGGGATCGTCTGCCTGCATCCGGCCAAGATTGGCAGCGCTGAGCTGAAAGATTTCAGATGGCGCATCCACAATGACGTCGGCGATACGCGGTTGCTTCAGGTAAAGCGCAATTTCCCCGACAATGGCACCGGCCAGCATGGTGCGCACCCGCATTACCTCGCCACTGGGTAATGTCAACTGGACACGAACCCGGCCACTGGCAACAAAGAAGACATCATTGGCGTCTTCTCCCTGCCTGATCAGGACATCTTCGGGCTGCAACTCAAGCCGGGTCATATTGTCGATCAAGGCCGGCAGCCTGGGATGATCACCTATTGCCAGCGCGAAATGCCTAAGCAGGCTTTTTTCACCGTCAATATCTACATGTTCGCTGAGCAGGGTTTCTTCAGCCATCTCCAGCGCCCGGTCGATATCGTGCAGCACGTTTATCAACTGGTTTTCGCCAAGCTCAATCCCCGCAACTGTCAGACTGTGGCGCAGCTCAGCAGCCACCCGGGTCAGGGAAACACTCACATTATTGTCCTCGGCCAGCCTGGCAATCTTCATGAAGCAGGCAATGGCGGCTGAATCAGCGCCACTGACATTCTGAAAATCAAGCACCACGAACTGCAAGGGAGGCTTGTCTTCGGCGGCCAACCTGTGCCGGACCAGATTTACAATCCGGTCGGCGGTCCCAAAGAATATATAGCCCTGCAGCTGGATAATCTCGATCGCATCGCCGTGTTCTGAAAGATACTTGATTGCGGTCGGCGACCGGTCCACGGAGCTTCGCTGTTCAACGCCCGTGGCACGGAAACGCACAACCGGCAAAAGCGAATACTTGAAGATAAACAGCGCACTGGATACCAGCAACCCCAACGCCAGCCCTTCCATGAAACCGACAAGCGCAACCGTCAGCAGAATGCCCGCCACGACCAACCATTCAGACAACGGCATCTTTTGGCGGGTATCGACGAACCATTCTTTCAACAATCCGATACCGAGAAACAGCACGAACCCGGCAGTCAGAAAAATCGGCACCTGAAAGATCAGATGCCCGGCGAACAACAGCGCCAAAAGCATGGCAATCGACGTAGCGATACCTGCACCGCGACCGGTTGCACCGGTTCTCTGGGCCAGCACCGTCATGGAAAGCCCGACATAGCCGCATGGCCCGCCCACACCACCTGACAACACATTGGCGAGACCGGTGGAGCGGAGTTCAGCATTGACATCAATATCACGGCGCATGGCAAGTTCCAGGCCGCTTACATTCAGCATCAGGCCAATCATGCTCAGACCGGCAATGACCAGCATGACGGGCGTGGCCGCGAGCACTGCGGCCCAGTCAACCCTGGTGAGTAACTGCGGTGTCGGAAGTTCAATACCGCCGCTCATGTTGATTGCCGGAAGATGGCCAAGATCCCGTACAACCGCCGGGTCAAGACCTGCAAAGGCAAGCACCCCATTGAAACCGGCCAGAGCCGCGATCATGATCACAGGCATGGTTGCAGGATGAGACAACCGGCTCAGTGCCACAAACATCACAACAGCCAGACCGACCGCCGGCAGAACCCGCCACAGAACCTGCGGATCACTCAGTGATTGCGCAAACTCGAGCCCGAAGTTGTGACCTGTCAGCATGACCGACGCACCGTTCACCAGCAACCAGCCGGACCCTGCCAGAAATCCTGCCATCACCGGATATGGAACATAGCGAACCAGGCCGCCCAGCTTCAGCTTTCCCGTAATCCAGAACAGGACACCGGTGACAATACTTGAGGCACCAAGAATGACAATTGCCGTAGCGACCTTGGCCTCGGCATCCCCGATTGACTGAACAGCCATGGACGCAATCGCTGCGGCAACCACCGCAATTGTTGATTCCTGGACCAGGGCGACGCTGTTGGGCTGAACACTTCGTATTGCCACGACGAGTGCCAGCAAGGCACCCCCAAGCAGCACAACGCCCACGCCCAGCCCCATGCCGTTCGACAGGCTGCCGGTGAACATCAAGGCACCGATAGCCAGGGCCGCGGCTGTATTGTCTATACCAGCAATCAGACCGATCATGGCCGGCGGCACAGCAGCGCGCAGCGGCTTGGATTTACCCGTGATGCCCGCTGTGTTGTACGTCATCCGCCCCCGCAAGCGAAGTTGAAACAATTTGCCCGTCTGATGCGATTCCAATCATTTTGTCGACAACCAGCACGGGGGCATGAATTGCGCGGACCAAAGGTAAGAAATCACTGATTTCCATAGATACCAGACGGCCGGTATTTGCAATATGACGCATGCTGACGGCTGCTTTGGTCACTGCCTCGACATAACTGGTCGTGAAATTGCCCTGGACGCTGTATGATATTGCAAGGGTCACGATGGATACCAATTTGCAGCTAGCTGCATTCAAACCGAACTAACCAATCCCGCCCAAGAGCCGCTGCAACCAGAGGACAAGATGATGAAAGCCGTTGGCCTTACTCATTACCTGCCAATCGATAACCCGGACTCGTTTCTCGATGTCGAACTGGAAAAACCGACACCGGCAGGTCACGACATACTGGTGGCCGTCAAGGCTGTTGCGGTCAATCCGGTGGATACCAAGGTCAGAGCGCCGAAGGATGGCGTGGAAGATCCCCCACGTGTGATTGGCTACGACGCCAGTGGCGTGGTCGAGGCCGTTGGTTCCGATGTTACCTTGTTCAAGGCAGGAGACGAGGTTTACTATGCCGGCGATATTACCCGCTCCGGCACCAATGCAGAGTTCCATCTTGTCGATGAACGCATAGTCGGCCACAAGCCGAAGTCCCTGACCCATGCCCAGAGCGCTGCCCTGCCGCTGACCACGATCACCGCCTACGAAGCGTTCTTTGACCGCCTCGGCATTGACCGCAACGGCGCAAACAAGGGCGAAAGCCTGCTGATCATCGGCGCTGGTGGCGGTGTCGGCTCCATCGGCATTCAGCTTGCCAAGGCCGCCGGACTGGTGGTGATCGCCACTGCATCGCGCCCTGAAACATCCGCCTGGGTCAAAGAACTTGGTGCCGACCATGTGGTCAACCATCGTGAAGACATGGTCAAACAGGTTCGTGCCCTCGGCATGCACCACGTCGATCACATTGCCATCTTCAACGACATGCGCCACTGGGATGCAGCGGTTGAACTTATCCGGCCCCAACACGGTATCGTGTCCATCGACAACACCG
>JABDRA010000404.1 GCA_013041995.1 Anderseniella sp.
TCCGATAGGTGTTCCGTCCGGCACTTGTGCCTTACTCAGATGATCCTGGGTTAGTGTCGAGGCCGAAATGGTCAGAATCCCGGCGCGTTTTCCCGCTGGAAGAACGCGGTTAACCATTGCAACCTGCATCAAAGATGAGGCCACCACAGGGACAGGAACCGCCTCGGCCAATTCCTCTTGGAACAGCGACAGGAACCCGCAGTTCGTGGTGATGCCGTCGACCCCGTCGCGCACAAGCTCCCTGGCCGCATCAATGAAAGCGTTCAGCATCCCTTCTGCACCGCGCCGCACCACCAAATCGGGTGAAGCATCGCGCACGATGCGATAATGTACAGGGAAGGGCCATGTCAGCGCATGTCCCATGTCGCCGGGGATGCGTGGAAAGCGGGCATCCAGCATCAGAATGCCGACCGACGCACCATAAACGGATTTGCCTCCCTGAGCGACCATGCTTTACGCCTCCTCGATGATGCGGTCGGAAATCTCGTCAGTTCCGTCCATGTAGATGTTGGAGATGCCGTGGCGCACCGCCTCTTGCACCTGGTCCATGCGTTTGGCGATATGGCTCCCCAAAATGCGCGCCGACAGCTCTGCGTCGCGATCCATCAAAGCCTGCATCACTTGCTTGTGCTCGTCCTTTGTTCTCTGTACGCGGCCCAAGCTCATGGAAATCCAGCGAATATACCGGATACGCTCGTTTATGTGGATCAGCGTCTGCAACAGCTCTGCATTACCCGAAAGCCTCGCGATACCAAGGTGAAACGCTTCGTCGCGCGACACGGCCTCCTGCACTGTCAGACCCGTGATGTCGATACCAGTTGCGTAGAGTTCGTCATGAAGCGCCTGCAATTCATCATCTGTTGCCCTGGCGCCCGCAGCCTGAACGGCGGCTGTTTCGATAATCTGGCGTAGTTCGAACAGATCAAAGACGCTTTTCGCGTCGAGTGGGCGGCAGAAAAAGCCCTGGCCAGGGCGAAAGTCGAAAAACCGTTCCGTCACGAGACGGTTGAGCGCTTCGCGCAGTGGCGTGCGGCTGACGCCAAGATCTTTCGAGAGCGCCACCTCGTTCAGCCGGTCGCCCGGGCGCAGGTGGAACGAGACTGCCATTTCCTTCAGCTGGTCATAAATTTCATCGACTCGCGGTCCCGCCATGCGACAGCCCTTTTCTGGTTGGGCCACTGATGCCACAGCCGGTGCTTGAAATCAATATACAAAACTGTATACAGATATGTGTGCAGATCGCTAGAAAGGGAATCGAGGACTATGACGGGAACCAATTACCTGACCGGCGCCGAGGCTATGGTGCGTATGTTAGAGTTGCATGGCGTGACGCATATGTTCGGGCTGTGCGGCGACACCACCCTTCCGTTCTATGATGCGCTGTCGCGGATGGATCACGGAATTCAGCATTTCCTGACGCGCGATGAACGGCACGCCGCCTACATGGCCGACGGGTATGCCCGTGTGACCGGCAAGCCCGGCGTTTGTGAAGGCCCGTCTGGCGGTGGCGCGACTTACATCCTGCCTGGTGTGGTCGAAGCCAACGAAAGCTCGGTTCCAATCCTCGCGATTACATCGGACGTGGCAACGACCAGCCGGGGCAAGTATCCGTTGACCGAGCTGGACCAGCCGGCCCTTTTCAAGCCACTCACAAAGTGGAACGCCTCTGTGGACGACGCAACGCGCCTACCGGCGATGGTACGGGCAGCGTTTCGGGCAATGACTACAAGCACACCGGGCGCAACCCACCTTGCACTACCATTCGATACTCAGAAAGCCCCGGTAGATGCGGCAGAGATCTGGGC
Source organism: Anderseniella sp. (assembly GCA_013041995.1). GTDB lineage: Bacteria > Pseudomonadota > Alphaproteobacteria > Rhizobiales > Aestuariivirgaceae > Anderseniella. The sequence continues at coordinate 1,806 of JABDRA010000404.1, forward strand.
CGACAAGCGACATGTTTCTTTTCCTGCTGAGCCGGCAGGACCTGAACCGGAAGCAATTGAAGCCGCGGCTGCAATTCTGACGAAAGCGAAGTCCGCCGTGGCGATCTGTGGTGGCGGCCCGGTTCTGTCGGGGGCGTCCGAAGCGCTAAAACGTGTGGCAAGCCTACTGGGTATTCCCATCGCTACGACTGTTTCCGGGCAAGGTGCGATTGCCGAGACGGATCCGCTGGCGTTGGGCGTAGTCGGTACCAATGGCGGCGTTCCCGAAACCCGGGACGTTGTGAACGGCGCCGATGTGGTGCTGTTCATCGGCTGCCGAGCCGGATCAGTTACGACCGAGCGCTGGAGCAGCCCGGGACGCGATACCACAATCATCCACATCGACAGTGACCCTTTGGTGATCGGTGCCAACTACCAGACCGAAGTGGCGATTTGCGCCGATGCACGGCTGGCGCTGGAGGCGCTGGCGGAGGCTCTGGAAGCCCGCGAAGTCCTGCCTGACCAAGGCGGCGCGGCCAAGGCGAAAGCCGTTTGGGACGCCAAACTCGCTGCTTTTGCAGCTCTGGCAGCCAGCAAGGAAACCCCGATCCGCCCTGAGGCAGTGATGTCAGCATTGATGGGTATTCTTGACGACGACGCTACGGTTGTCGCCGATCCGGGCACGCCTTGCCCATATTTCAGCGCCCATTACCGCTGGCGCAAGCCGGGACGGCATTTCATCACAAATCGGGCGCATGGGGCGTTGGGGTATGCACTGGGCGCAGCGA
>JABDRA010000407.1 GCA_013041995.1 Anderseniella sp.
AGTTTTTCCGCAATTCAGCCGGTAACGCGTATACGCAAAGCGTCTTGCCGGTGGTTGAAGCAGGTCAGACCGAGCTTGTTACGGCCGGGCATATGCTGGGTGACTGCATCACATTGATCCCCACGCCGGGCCACACGCCCGGCCATGTGTCCGTGCTGGTCAAGAGCGGCACTGCCGAAGCGGTCATCACCGGCGATGCCTTGCATACATCAGCCCAGTGCTGGCGGCCGGATTGGCATTTCAAATATGATACGGACGCAGAGCTGGCGGCTGTCTCACGCCGGCAATTGCTGGAGGATGCATCCGAAGCGGACCGGAAAGTGCTGGGCACTCATTTCGCATTACCGTCCATTGGCCGGGTAAAAGTGCACGGAGATGCGTTTCGATGGGTGGATGATTGAGCCATGTGCCATCCTGAAATCTGCCCTGACCGCTGCTCGGGCAGCTTGACGGGTTCCGGTAACCGCCAGACTATGTCGCGATGACCGATTTCGACTTCATCATTGTTGGCGCAGGCTCGTCCGGGTGTGTGCTTGCCGCGAGGCTTGCCGAAGACGCGAAGCTGAAAATCTGCCTGCTCGAGGCGGGGCCGCGGGACTGGCATCCGATGATCCATGTCCCGGTCGGCTGGATGAAACTTCTGAAGAACTCAAACTATAACTGGATGTACGAGGCGGAAGGCTCGGCCTGGACCGGCGGGCGTCGCATTGCGGTGCCAAGAGGCAAGACGCTGGGCGGCTCGTCGTCGATCAATGGCAATGTCTTCAATCGCGGCGCGCCGTCGGATTTCGACCACTGGGCGCAACGCGGCAATCCCGGCTGGGGCTACGCAGATGTTCTGCCCCTGTTTCGCCGGATGGAGACCTGGCTGGGGCCGGACAGCGACGGCAAGCGCGGGCAGACCGGCAAGCTGAAGGTCACGCCCAGTCCATGGTCGCACCCGCTGTGTGAAGCCTTTCTGGACAGTGCGGAAAGCCTCGGCATCCCGCGCAACCCGGACTATAATAGCGGGCAGCAGTTCGGCGCGGCCTATTCCCAGCGCACGATTGCCTCGGGGCGCCGGCAGAGTGCCTCGCGCGCGTTCTTGCGACCCGCCCTGAAGTGCAAGAACCTCTCCGTCGTGACCAGTGCCCATGTCACCGAAATCCTGTTTGACGGCACCGCAGCAACCGGGGTTCGATGCGCGCGCGGTGGACGCACAGAGGCGATCCATGCACGCCGTGAGGTCATCCTGTGTGGCGGCGTAATCAATTCACCGCAGTTGCTGCAACTGTCCGGCATCGGCGATCCGGCCCATCTTGCAACGATCGGTGTGCCGGTGCGCCACGCCGCTCCGGGTGTCGGTGCCAACCTTCGCGATCACTATACGCCGCGCTTTACCGCCCGGGTGAAGGGCGTCGATACGTTCAACCAGAAATCGCGCGGGCTGGCGTTCGGGGCCGAGGTGGCGAAATGGCTTGTTGGAAAGCCGTCCATTCTGAGCCTGCCGTCGACGGCGTGTTACGCGTTTGCGAAAACCGATCCGGTGCTCGATGAAAGCGACGTGCAGATCACCTTCATGCCCGCCAGTTACAAGGAGGGCCATCAAAGCCAGCTTGACGACGAACCGGGCATGACGCTGGCCGCCTGGCAGCAGCGGCCCGAGAGCGTGGGCACCGTCCAGGCACGCTCGTCAGACCCCTTTGAGGCGCCTGAAATAACACCCAATTATCTGAGTTCTGAAACCGATCGCAAGGTCCTGGTTGCCGGGCTCCGGCTGGCCCGCAAACTGATGCGCACCGACGCCATGGCGCCGTTCTTTGCCGGCGAACTCTATCCCGGAGAGGATGTTCAATCCGACGAGGAGCTTCTGAACACGGCCCGCGAACGCGGCACAACAACGTTTCATATGATCGGCACCTGCCGCATGGGGCCTGAGCACGACAAAAGCGCGGTCGTCGATCATGAATTGCGTGTCCGGGGCATTCAGGGCCTGCGCGTCGCCGATGCATCGATCATGCCGACCATGCCCGCCGCCAACACAAACGCAGCCGCCCTGATGATCGGCGAGAAAGCCGCAGATCTCATCAGGATGCAGCTTGCCCGGGCCTGACAGACCACAATCAATGGCAAGGTATCAGCGGGCGTCATACGGTGTCGCCAGCCCCAGAATCTCACGTCTACACGCATGATTTTGGGATGGAACACGCCTCTTGGGTGGTCAGATTGCTTTTCCAAAACCAAACCAGCCACCCCATTGTGGCTGCCTGTCAGTCAACAATCGCTGTTCTGTCTGTGCTTCGTCCTGCCATTTTTCGCTTTGAAGCTTCATATGAACAAGCTGTTTGCGCATTTTTTTCACTTGTTCCATTTGCGCTTTAAGCCAATCAATTTCGACATCCAGGCGCGCCATTAAGATTGCTGTTTCAGTCGGTGCATTTGCAGGGGCTTCGTTTCGTTTGATGGAATTGTTGTCGGAAACTGTTTCAGCTGAAGCAGGGTTAACCCTGAACAAGTCAGCCGGGTCAATTTCCCAGCCACCGATGGCGTTCTTTTTTGCAGAAATTTTGCCGCTCTTGATCGCACGGCCAAGAGCTGCTTTGCCTACACTGACCAGTTTCGCAGCCTGTCCCATCGTCAGCATGTCGAACCCCTCATCAACCGTTATCGCAAGGGTCGCGTTGAAATGGTTAATAAAGCGTTAACAGGTGGGTTAGTCCCGGACACAAAGTGGCGCAGACCTTTTCCTGAAAACGTAGAAACCGCCATAGAGGTGAATTGGGCAGCCATGCAATGCGATTGAACACACTACGTTATCCAATCGACGAATTGCCATTGCCGATCACGGTGTTTGTCAATTGACACATTCAAAAGTTTCAGCGTTGGGCTCTAAGTGGCCGAAGGCGCTTGCTGACTCAGAGCAGAAGTAGTGACACCACCGGTTGTCGCCATCACCTGGACTCTATGGATGTCCAGTCTTGGTCCATCCCATTACCGTATATTGCGGACAGGTGACTGAATTGAAGGCCCGGCTATCTCTTGAAGACCCGAACCGTTTGATCCAGGTGCGGGACAGCTTATGGTGTAAGACTCAATGCTCCGAAGTTTGATCATTTTGACCGTCTTTGCTGCCTCATCGGCAGCCTCAATCGCAGCTGCAGATCGTGTTGATCTTGGCGGTATCGCCATCGACCGGACGGAGGTCACCATTGGTGCTTTCGCGGCCTTCGCTGATCGGACCGGTCTTGTGACCATGGCCGAGCAGGAAGGTGGCGGCTTCGAATGGGGTGGCGGCTGGCAACGCCGCTCGGGCTGGACCTATCGGTCTCCCTATGGCACGCCCGCCTCAGACAACGAGCCCGCCGTTTATGTCAGCTTGACCGAGGCCCTGGCCTTCTGCACGGACGCGGGCGGCAGGCTGCCCACGCGCGCAGAATGGGCGTCGGCGGCCTATACGGAACAGCGCGCAAACCCGACAGATGGGTTCAGGACCGGTCAGACCTATCCTTATCCGGTAGGCGACCAGCCGGAGGGCATGAACAACAACCGCCGGCATCAGGTCGCCGTTGCATCCACCAAACGCGGCGTCAACGGCCTCTATGACATGGGGGCCAATGTCTGGGAATGGCTTGCCGACCGGCGCGGCGACGAGGCGCTCACCGCAGGCGGGAGCTGGTGGTACGGTCCAGACGCTGCGCGCAAAGAGGGCATGCAGTGGAAACCGTCCGCGTTTTATGCGGTGTATGTGGGGTTTCGCTGCGCCTATGATTGAAGACACAGCTTCCGGGCCGGCTGCGCAGGTGCCTTTGGACAGTGCAGGAATTATGGTGTCACCGGAATTCGCCGCGGCAGAGTTTCTCAAGTCCACATTACCGCGCCGTCGCAATGTAACTTCCGACCCCGAAAAGCATTTACTGAGGTGTACCCCGGCTACGCTCTGCCCCATCAAACCGGACAGCCCTCGACAGGCAGGTCAATTTGTATAGGAGCCGATGGTCTGAATATTGTTGCGCACTGTGTTGCATCCGATGTGGGCCTGGACCGCGTGCTCGATGTCTCTTGCCGCACCGCAGTCACAAACAGCTCCATAGAGCGTCACGTTGCCGTCAGCAACCGAGACATGGACATTCCTGGTC
>JABDRA010000409.1 GCA_013041995.1 Anderseniella sp.
GTGCACGACGTTGGCGCAGGCCAGCTCTTGTCTGGGAATCAGCGCTCCATGTTGTTCTCGGACCTGGAAGCGCCGTTACAAGATCGTGTCCGGCGGATATATGACTTCGTCATTTGGCCGTCAATGCGGCCTTGGTCTCGCTTTCTTTTCCATCTCGCAAGTAACGTATGTTGATGGTCTGGCCGGGTTGCAGGGTCTTCAGGAGTTTGGAGATATCCCGGATTCCGTGGATGGTGACTCCGTTGATCGCCACGATGATGTCTGATTTGGCCAGACCCGATTGTGCAGCCGGCGAACCCGGTACCACGCCGTCCAGACGATATCCTTCGCCCTGGTAGGTGAAATCCGGAATGCTGCCGAGGCTGACCTTACGGTCATCGCCATTGCTTGCGGCAGACTTGCGTCCAGCCAATCGGGCGGTCATTGGCTGCTCGCGACCGGCCAGATATTCGAGCACCTGCTTGCTGACCTCGGCCACCTTGACCAGGCTTTCGGGATCAATTTTTTCAGCGATATCGCCCGGCCGGTGGTAATCGATGTGTGCGCCGGAAAACAATTGCACTGCCGGTACGCCCGCCTCGTGGAAGCTTATCTGATCACTCGAATCCAACGGTTCTTTGACCATGACCGACGAGATGCCGGTCACGAAACCGATGCCACGAAAGATGTGAGGCCATTCAGCAGCGGTTTCCGCTCCCAGCACCATCAACTTGTCGTCGAACAGCCTGCCAACCGTATCGAGATTCAACATGCCGACAGATCTGGATGCCGGATACTTCGTCTCATGCGCTACATAGTGTTTCGAACCCAGCCGGCCGGCTTCTTCTGCGCTGAACGCGGCAAACACCACGCTGCGGTCAGGTTTGAATCTAGGTCCCATTGTGTGCGCCAGTTCCAGCATGATCGCGATGCCGCTGGCGTTGTCGTCCGCACCGTGATGCACTTTGCCAAGATTTTGTTCGCGCACATCGGGCCAACCCAGGCCCAGGTGATCGTAGTGCGCACCGAAAACCACGTTCTGGGACGCGAGCTTGGGATGACTTCCCGGAATCACACCGATAACGTTTTTGAGCGTGTGTTTTCGACCGCGTTCGTCGCGGGCGGTAAATTGTTGGAAATAGCCGCCGTTTTCGCCACCAGGTTTCAACCCTGCCCGGATGAACGACTGCGCGATGTAATCGGCGGCCTGATCGAGGCCTTCGGATCCCAGGCCCCGGCCCTGCAGGCTTGCATCACTCAATTGCCGCACCGTTTTCATCATCCGCGCCGGATCGAACACCGAGACCGGATCGATCAGTGCGGCAGTCGGTCGTATTCGTGCCCGTTGGGCGTCCTGGTGCAACAATTGGCTCATCGGAGAATCGCTCACCGGCCAGCGACCCTTGAGCCTGTTTTCAGGTTCATCGCCGGCAAATGCCAGGTAACTGTACTTGTGGTAATGCGGAATCTTTCGGCCAAGGCCGGGCAATGCACCGGGCAGGTCAGTGACTATCAGCGCACGCGGGTATGATTCATCGGCGATGCCGCCAGCGCGGGTGACCCATGCGAAGGTGTGGTTCTGTTTTTGAGTAGGCGCTTGTTGTTCGATGCGTACGTGGTGGTCTTCGAAGCTGACAGGGTGGCGGGCCAATTCAGTCTGAATTGACGATGCAAAACGATTCTCCCAGCCAAGCACCATGACAGCGCTGTCCTCTGGTAACGATTCGATCTCGCTATCTGTGACAATCCTGACCTTCTCTGGCCCCATATGCGAGACATCGCGTGCAAAGGCCTGCCAGGCGGACTGCAGGTCTGGCTGCGCCCGTTCGGGTAGGACAAGCAGCAGCGATTTTGCACCGAATATCTGCGTGAAGGCCGGCGGGGTCTCCTCGATGGCGAGCTTGCGAAAGAGGTCGAATCGGGGGTCGATGTCGACGCGTGTGGGTGGTGTCGGCAGGTCCACCTCGACGGTTTTTTCTCGTGCCGTCATGTGCACGAAGAATTCCTTTGCCTGCCGCTGGTCTTTCAATGACACCGCAACCGGAACCTCCAGGTGATAGGGTTCGCCGGACTGCGTCTGTTGTAGCGTGATAGCCAAACGGTAGCGACCCGCGTCCTGTTCGACCCGAGTTGCTTTCAGCACCAGCTCCGGCGCGCCTGTGCGTTCCACCCACTGCGCGAAGAAGTGCTTCAGCGGTTCGCCCGAAACGCGTTCAAAAACCTGCCGGACATCGTCGAACGAGGCTGTTCGAAAGCGATAGTCCCGATACAGGGTCTGCAGTGCGCGGGTAAAGACGTCATCCCCCAGCTTCTTGCGCAGCATGTGAAACAACATCAGGGTCTTGCCGTACCCGACCGCCTCGGTGGATGAACTGTGTCTTCCCCTGAAC
>JABDRA010000421.1 GCA_013041995.1 Anderseniella sp.
CGTTTTCTTCAAGTCCGTCGATTTCCATCGATTATGCGGTGCTGGAAAATGAGACCCGCGTTGCCGTTGTCCCCTATGAAGGCGACTGGTCGGACCTCGGTTCGTGGGATGCAGTTGCAGGTGTGCATGCGGCTGATGATAAAGGCAATCGATCAGAAGGAGATGCCTGGTTTTCAAGTTCGGAAAACTGCTTCGTCCATAGCCCTGACAAACTCACGGTAGTGCTGGGGCTGAAGGATGTCGTTGTGGTCGATACACCTGATGCCCTGCTGGTCACCAGCAGGGACCAGGTCGAGCAGGTCAAGAGCGTTGTCGACGATCTCAGAGCGGCTGAGCGCAGTGAATTAACCGATCACCGCAAGGTTGCCCGCCCATGGGGAACATTTGAAGGCATTGATCGGGGCGACCGGTATCAGGTCAAGCGCATCACTGTAAAACCGGGCGCTCAGTTGTCGCTGCAATACCATCATCACCGGGCCGAGCACTGGATCGTGGTCAAGGGTATCGCGAAAGTTACCCGCGGCGAGGAAACCTTTTTGCTGCGCGAGAACGAGTCAACCTACATTCCGCTGGGTGCTGTTCACAGGATGGAGAACCCCGGCAAGACCATGCTGGAACTGATCGAAGTGCAATCCGGATCCTATCTGGGTGAAGATGATATTGTGCGGGTTGAAGACGTCTATGGACGTGAGGCCGAGCCAGGTTCTGGCAAATCAGCATCGTCTGGTACAAAACCGCGTGCAAAAACCAAACCGGCCAAACCATCGGTCGGCAAGGGGGGGCCAAAATGATTTCTCCACCAAGAGTAGCGAGCGATCGGGCGCAGGTTGCCGTAAGGGGAAAGGATATCGAAGATCGCGAACCCTTGCGGTTGGTGACCCGGATCCGTTTCCAGTTGATTGGAGGCCTGATATTCGCCGTCATTGTGCCGGGACTTGCCCGCTGGCCAACGTCCAGCCTGGTTCCCGGATCGGGCATGGTTTCCCTGCAATCTGCGATGCTGGGCTCGATGCTGGCGCTGTTTCTGGGCTATTGGGCGTTGCGGCAGATGATTGCCTATCCCGGTGTCCAGGCAACGCAGTATATAGCGCCAGCCTTTGCCATCTCCTACTCCATCATCATCGTAATGTTCTTCTTTCTGCGCATAGATTATTCGCGCTACCAGTTTGGTGCCAGCTTCATCGTCGCGGTCGTCTGGTTCTATGCGTGCTTTTTTCTGGCGCGGCGGGCACTGCTGCAGAGCTTCGCCCTGGTTGAGACGGGCGATACCAAGGGTCTCAAGGACCTGGATGCGGTCGACTGGTTCAGTCTGAGGAAACCCGTTGCCCCTGACCGGCGTATCGATGGCATAGTTGTCGACCTCAGGTCTGACCTGTCAAATGACTGGAACAGGTTTCTTGCCGACAGTGCGCTGAAAGGAATTCCGGTCTATCATGTGAAACAGATGGCTGAGGCGCTGACCGGCAAGGTAGAGATTGAGCATCTGTCTGAAAACAGCCTCGGATCCGTCCTGCCATCGCTATTGTATCTGAGGTTGAAGCGCCTCGTTGATCTTGGGCTGGCTGTCATCCTGGCGCCATTCTTTTTGATCATTGTCGCCCTCGCGGCTATCGTCGTAAAACTTGACTCGAAAGGACCGGCGTTTTTTCTGCAGCCGCGCATGGGCTTCAGGGGCGAACCGTTCAGGATGATCAAGCTTAGAACGATGAAAGTGGACGCACAAAAAGCGGGTGGTAATTTCACCGAGGACAATGATCCTCGCATTACCAGAATAGGGCGTTATTTGCGCAAGTATCGAATTGATGAGTTCCCGCAGATCATTAACATATTTGCAGGTCAGATGAGCTGGATCGGACCCCGGCCGGAAGCTCTGGAGCTATCGGACTGGTATCAACGCGACATTCCGTTTTACAGGTATCGGCACATCGTGCGCCCAGGCCTGTCTGGTTGGGCGCAGGTGCATCAGGGCAATGTGGCGCAGGTAGAACAGGCAACCCACAAGCTGCACTATGATTTTTATTACATTAAACACTTTTCACCGTGGCTAGATGCGCTTATCACAGCGAAAACAATCTGGACTGTACTGACCGGGTTCGGATCCAAGTGACACAAGGAAGAGTATTGGCATGAAACTGGCAGTCATCGGTGCTGGATATGTTGGACTGGTTTCGGCAGCGTGTTTTGCAGAGTTCGGGTTTTCCGTCACCTGCATTGACAAGGAAGTCGATAAGATTACTGCGCTCGAAGCAGGCAAGATTCCGATCTACGAGCCGGGCCTCGACCAAATTGTTCATAGTAATCTTGAAGCAGGCCGCCTGACTTTTTCCGTTGATCTCCCGTCTGCCGTCGCAGATTCGGATGTGGTGTTTATTGCGGTTGGAACGCCGACAAGGCGTGGCGAAGATGCTGCGGATTTGTCTTACGTGTTTGGAGCAGGTGCCGAAATCGCTGATGCCATGCAGGGCTTTACTGTTGTAGTAACCAAATCAACCGTTCCGGTAGGCACGGCGGCGAAGCTAAAAGATCTGATTTTGAAGACGCGTCCCAATGCGGATTTTGAAGTGGCGTCCAATCCTGAATTCTTACGTGAAGGGTCTGCGGTCGAAGACTTTCTGCGGCCGGACCGCATTGTGTTGGGTGTGAGTTCAAAGCGGGCTGAAGCGCCGTTGCGGCAATTATATCGCCCGCTGACTCAAATGGATGTGCCGATTGTCTTTACCTCCTGCCAGGCGGCTGAAGTCATTAAATATGCCGCCAACACCTATCTTGCCACCCGTATCGGGTTTGTGAACCAACTCGCAGATCTGTGTGAAAAAGTTGATGCGGATATTACTCACGTGACCCGGGGGATGGGACTCGACAAGCGAATTGGCCAGCACTATCTGCAGCCTGGGCCCGGATTTGGCGGGTCGTGTTTCCCTAAGGATACAAGGGCACTTATGGTGACAGCCCGTGAACACAAGGCGCCATTTACGGTTGTTGAGGAGGTCATCGAAGCCAATGAACGGCGCAAGCGCAGCCTGACCGAGCGGGTCACAAACGCGGTTGGCGGCAGTCTGCAAGGCAAGCGCATTGCGGTTCTGGGGATCGCGTTCAAGGCAGATACCGATGATATCCGTGATGCGGCCTCACTGGTCATGATCCCTGAACTTCAAGCAGGCGGCGCCGTTGTGGCCGCTTACGATCCGGCGGCCATGGACAATGGCCGCACGCATTTTGAGGACGTGCAATGGTGCGCTGATGCCTATTCTGCTGCCATGGATGCTGCAGCCGTGGTCATCCTGACGGAATG
>JABDRA010000426.1 GCA_013041995.1 Anderseniella sp.
CTTCAGGACATTGCTTTCGTATTTCCTGATTATCCATTTGGTGGCCATCTTCCTCACCTCAACTTCAGCTTGCTAACAAGCCGCGTACCAGTGCCGTCACCATGTGTTATCCCAGCCTTGCGCCATACAGGCGGCTACAATCTTGCTTTTTGTGGTGCCCTTGGCAATGCCCGTGTGGCCAAAGCAGTGGACAGTAGAAAAAGCGATTGAGGTCTTACTGTAATGGGACTTTTTGATCGACGGGCGAATTGCCTGAAAGTCAGTACGGCATGTGGAGAGTACAATGATGGCTCTCAGGCGTCGTGCACATTGATCCGCCGCCAGCGCGCTTCAACAATGGAATACAGCGCAAACGCCAGCAACCCGAAGCCCATGGCAGCCAGCAGCCAGTTACCGGCGGGCAACTGGTGGATGTAGTTGAGCGCCGACATGAGACCGGGCTCGCCCTGCTGCGCACCCGCAGTTGTGAAACGCTTGAAGAACAGGACCGAAATCACTGCCAGCACCAGGCCACGCGCCACCAGGCCGGTTCGCGACACCATGTCGATATAGGTCATCTTCTGGCTGTCGGCCTCGATGTGATCGCGATATTTCGCGTGGTAGGCTTTCCACCAGTGCGCCATGGCCACGCCGGCAAATATCGCACTGAAGGCGAGTGCGGCCCAGGTGCTGCCGATCACGCCGGCCAGCCGGTCGGATGCGCTGCTGCCGGAACCGCCGGCGCCGAACACCCCGATAAGCGACAGCGTATAGATACCAAGAGTTGTATAAGTGGCGGCACTTGCCAGCAGGCCGAGGCGCACCGCAGAGCCGATGAGCGAAAGTCCATGATCATCGGTATCGAAGATCGCCTGGACCAGGCGCCAGCTGACATATCCGGCCAGGCCAATGAGCAATGCGATGATCAGCGCCATGCCGAGCGGCAATTGCAACACTTCAAGCACCGCGCCCTTGGTGTCTTTTTTCTCAAAAGACCAGAAGGCCGCACCGATGGCAAAAATGCCGATCACCAGGTAAATCAGGCCGCGCGCGGCATAGCCTGCCCGTGCGAATGGGATAATGAAATGTCGCGGCAGCTTTTGCATGGCAGGTGCCCTGGTTTCCGGTGCGGTCAGATGTTGGAGTGGCCCAATTCGTCCGTATGCCGGGTGCGGTGGTGTTCGAGATAGTCGGCGGCAAGCCAGCTTGCGCATGCCCAGCTCACACCCAGGCACCAGCCGGCGGCCACATCACTTGGCCAGTGCACACCGAGATAGATCCGGCTTGCACCGACCAGCACGGCAACGGCCAATGCCGTGACCTGGACAAAGACCCGCAAGGCACGGGTGGCGCACAGTCTGACCACCACGGACGCCAGGGTCAGGAATGCGAGCATGGAAATCATCGCATGCCCGCTTGGGAAGCTGGCCGTAAAGGTCCGGTCGAAATGCTCCACGAGCTCCGGTCGCGGCCGCTCGATCACGAGTTTCAGGATGGTTGAAACCGCACTCCCCGACGCAAATGCGACGACCAGGAATATCGCCAGCGGTCCGCGGCCTGTCAGCACCAGCCCGGCAGACACGATCAATATTGTCATGACAAGTATGGCGTAGCCGCCAAGCGCGGAATACTCGGCCATCATCTCTTCAAACCAGGCCGGTCCAACAGGATCGGTGACATCCGCAGCAGTGCGGAACATCAACAATAATTCCCGGTCGGCCGCAACGGTCATCCCGGCCGCCATCAGCAGCCAGATCGCCGTGAACCCGGCAAGGCTCGTGAGCATGATCACAAGCACGGCGCGCCGCGCCCGGGTTGCGCGCGAGACACTGTCCGTTTCCCGGTGCTGAAGAGTTTTTGCAGGTGTAGCCAGCCTCAAGTCCCCTTGTCGGTTTCGCCATCCAGTACCAGTCAACGAACCAGGCCGCAGGCCGTTCCATTGGACCTGAAACAGGTCAGATGATTGCCACTGTGGATGACGGGTTCCGGCTTACCGGCAAAGCCTTATTCGACATGCCCGACAATATACCCCGCCTGGCCACCGCCAGTATGGACGATCCTGTTCGGTGTCCCGGGAACAGGCTTGTTGTGATGATGGCCCAGATGGCCATGGTGCCGGTAAGTGCCATGACGCCCCCGGTGTTCATGCATCACGGGCTGGTTGTGACTATGCCGCATACCAAAACGAGGGGTGGGCACCCCGGTTTCATAGTAGGCAGGAACACCCGGGCCGGCGGCTTGCGACCATCCAGCACGCTTGTGCACACGGTGCGCCGCAGCTCGGCACGCAAATACCGAATTCCTCGGCGTACCGTTGATGGTGCATCGCATCGGCAGGAATTCGCCCCCCTTGCCCACATGGTGCTCTTTGCTCCCGGCATTCGCCTGAGAGGCACTGATACTCGAGATGATGGCGATAGAGAAAATGAGGCCTGGTTTACGCATACTGGTACACTCCTTGACTCACGATTGGCTCGGATTTCCCGGTTCAACTCTCATGCGGTAGCGATAGTTCCCTGATTTCGCCTGATGGTGGCCCGTGATTACACTGTATGGTTAACCCGATTGGCTCTGTCATCGCGTACTGACCCCGACCGCAGTAAAATACCGAACAATGGCGGAGAGACCCATTGTGACCGTGCAGTCAGGCCTCCGGGGTTGAGAAATCATCTGTCGTGACACTTACATTGCCGAGGCTGTCCAACTCTCCGGCGTCGTATTTTTTGCAGGCTTTCTCGAGCGCCCATTGCTCACCGACTTCCTCTATCGCTTCGTGGGAAATGTCCACGACGATGGTTGAGTTTTCGGGCGTTGTGGCCATGAACATCTTGCGCATCTTGTTTTCAGTAACTTCGCCGGTAAACGTAAGTGACATTTGCGCTGCGCCCTTGTGCAGTTGGTTGTGCTGATACAACTGACGCGCCACACAAAGGTTGCACGGTGGAGCTGCGCGTCCCTGCCGCGAACTCGTTTTCAGTTCCGAAGACCTGACTTGCGCGCGCTCATTGAAACCATTTCCGCAACCAGTCGTTGTATTCCCATTTGTGAGGGGAAATACATGGACCAGATCGATATAAATCCAATCACCATTCTGACCAACCAGTTGGCCGGCATAGCCAAAGGCACGATCGCCATACTGCCGCAATTATTCGTGGCTCTCGTTGTCCTTGCGCTAACGTGGCTGCTGGCGAAACTGGTCAAGGCTGCGGTTGGACGTGCACTTGACCGGTCGAGCATGCGTCAGAGCCTGCGTGATCTTGTGAAAATGCTGAGCGGCCTGGGCGTTTGGGTGCTCGGCATCATGTCGGCTGCCATTGTCCTGTTCCCGAACCTGACGCCTGCATCAATGCTGGCCGGGCTGGGCATCGGCTCGGTGGCTATCGGGTTTGCCTTCAAGGACACCTTCGAGAACTTTCTTGCCGGCATCATCATCTTGCTGCGCAGGGAAATGCGCATCGGCGACCATATTGACTGCGAGGAGCTTGAAGGCCGTGTTGAAAGCATCGCCATCCGCGAAACCCATATTCGCCAGACAGACGGCCAGCTTGTCATTGTGCCGAATTCCATCCTGTTCAAGAACCCGCTGACCATCCGCACCGATCAGGATCAGCGCCGCACGACAATCATCTGCGGCATTGCCTACGACGAGGACGTGGCCCAGGGCCGCGCCGTGATCCGCAAGGCGGTGGAGGCTTGTGAAACCGTTATTCAGGACACCAGCCCGGTTGAAATCTTTGCGCAGGAGTTTGCCGACAGCTCGATCAATTTCGAGGTCACCTGGTGGACCGGCTCGAAGCCCGTCGACATCCGGACGTCGCGCGATGAAGTGGTCGAGGCGGTGAAGAAGGCGCTTGACGATGCCGGTATCGAAATTCCGTTCCCGTATCGCACCATGACGTTCAAGGAACCCTTGTCGATAGATCGGGGCGAGGCCGCGGGCTGATGTCCGGCACCGGCTGTCTCAGCGTCCGGCCAGCATGGCTTCGACCAGCTTTTGCACCCGCAACGCCTCTTCAGGTGTCGCCAGCCGGTTTGGTTGTCCGTTGAACAGCAGCACCAGGTCGTCAAGCTGGGCTTTCAGGCTTACCGCCCGGGGGTCTCCGGGCTCGGCAGCAACGGCTGCGAAGTCGCCGCCGTCCGACACCGCATCGCGGTAGAAATCGCTGATCCGGCGGCTAGCCTTCGTGCCCTTTATGGTCAGTTCCTGCCGGTCAGGCTGGGCACCGCCGACACTGGCCATGACGGTGACCGGACGGCCGTCTGCGGTTTCCAGCCGGGCCAGCATGTGGGTTTCGCACAAGTCGTCATCGGCCGGATGTGACGGCCGTGCCCAGACCAGCGACAAGGGACCGAGTATGCGTTCCGAGAAAAACAGGAAATGTGAAACAACCTCCCGCGTCATGCCGCCTTCGGCCCGAAACCGCAGCCAGTCGGCTGCCTTCTGCCACTCCCGCGGCCAGTTGGCATAGGTCACCACGATATCGGCACCGACAATGTCTCCCATGGCCCCTGCCCGTGCGGCTTCGGAAATCTGCGTCAGCGCGGCACCAGCCGCCTGGGTGAAATTGACCGCTGCAGGAACGCCGGCAGCAGCCAAACGCCGGACAAGATCCATGCTTTCATCGACATCAACCCCCAAAGGCTTTTCCAGGAACACCGCCTTGCCCGCCGCAGCAGCCGCCAGTGCGTACGCGTTGCGCGGTACCGGCGGGCAGGCAAGATAGACCAGATCGGCAGCCGCGATTGCGTCTTCGGCACTGTCCATGATCGCGGCATCCGGCGCAGTCTCCGCCGCAAGCCGGCAGCTCTCAGGGTCCGGGTCCCACAACACATCCGGTGAAAACCCGTCATGCAGCAACATATGCTCCAGCATACGCCGACCCATGATCCCAAGTCCGATGATTGCCGTCCTGATCGCCATGCTGCATTCCCTGTCTTTGAAAGATTTCAGTCCGACTGCTCGTCGACAAACATGTGGTTTGAAGGCGTCACACCCCGGTCATAGGTGCAGAATGTATCAAACGCATCGGATGTCTTGTTGTGAATCTTGATATTGGTGATGACTTCAACCGCCCCGTTATCAAGGCACACCTGCTGCGCCTGCTTGACGATGTCCAGAAGCTGATCCAGATCACCCTTCATGGTCGTCTCCATGGCAGCCACCTGAAACGGAACACCGGATCGTCTCACAACCTCGATTGCCTTGTCGACAATCTCGAAATTGTTCCCCTCGCGCACCCGCGGGATGACCTGGAAGGCTACGAATGTTTCATTAGGTTCCAGTTTGGCGCTTCTCATGCAGTTCTACTCCCATCGGTGATGATGAAACAGCTTCCGGAAAATCAAACTTGTCAGAAATATCTGGCGGAGAGAGGGGGATTCGAACCCCCGGAACGCTTGCACGCTCAACGGTTTTCGAGACCGCCCCATTCAACCACTCTGGCACCTCTCCTAGGATGCGTTGGCAGGACGCTGTCAGAAACAAGGTTTCGGATGCTTTTCCCCTGCCAAGGGCAGCGCTCTGATACAGTAACCGGCGGCTGCCTTCAAGCCCGCTTTTGCTTGACTTGCACGGCCCTTGGATATACCAAACCGCCAGTCGTGAGCGGCAATTGGTGCCGGCTGGCGAAAAACGCGCTGCCTGAGGTTCAATAAAAACAATAAAAATTCAAGCCTGACAGAGGGTTAGACAAACCCCCTTCAGCACCGCAAGGCGCGGCGAGAAAAAATGATAAGGACCAAACTCAATGTACGCAGTCATCAAGACCGGCGGCAAACAGTATCGTGTTGCTGCTGAAGACGTCATCGAAATCGAGCGCACAGGCGCTGAAGAAGGTGACATTGTGGAATTTCCCGTGCTCATGGTTGCCGGCGACGGCAATGTCGAAATCGGCACGCCGATGATCGACGGCGCCACCGTTGCCGGCCAGGTCATGGCCCTGTCGCGCGGTCCGAAGATCATCATCTTCAAGAAGAAGCGGCGCAAGCACTACCGCCGCAAAAACGGTCATCGCCAGGACCTGATGCAGGTTCAGATCACCGAAATCCTGACCGGCGGCAAGAAGCCGTCCAAGAAGGCCGCAGCACCTGCAGCCAGGAAGGAAGCGGCTCCCAAGGAAGAAAAGTCAAAAGCTGAAGCCAAGCCTGCGGCAAAGAAGGAAGCTGCTCCGGCCAAGGAAGACGCCAAGGCAGAAGCCAAACCGGCCGCCAAGAAGGCTGCTGCAAAGCCGGCCGCCAAAAAGGCAGCGCCAGCCAAGAAGGCTGCTGCCAAGAAAGCCGACACGGACAAGAAGTAAACCGAACACGATTTGTTAAAGGAGCAAACTCATGGCTCATAAAAAAGCAGGCGGTTCATCCCGCAACGGACGTGACTCCGCAGGCCGTCGCCTCGGCGTCAAGAAATTCGGCGGCGAGCGCGTCATTCCCGGCAACATCATCATCCGCCAGCGCGGCACCAAATGGCATCCCGGCGACAATGTCGGCATCGGCAAGGACCACACCATCTTCGCAACATCCGAAGGTCATGTGGAATTCCGCGCCCGTGCCAACGGACGCACATTCGTGTCCGTTGTCCCGATGCCGGCAGCTGCTGAGTAAAGCGACCGGACAAGGGCCAAGGCCTGAAACACCGGTGCCCATCGCCCCGGTGAGACAACATAGTGAACACCGACGGGGAGATGGCCATTCACCATCTCCCCGTTTGCCGTTTAAGGGGAGAGCAACATGGGTTCACTTTAACCCATAAAGTTGCTCGATCACTTTAGAAGCACTCCAGGACTGCACGACATGAACCAGATAGAGACAGAAAGGCTGTTGCTTCGCCCCATGCGCGAAACCGATGCCCCGCGTCTGGTGAAACTGGCAAATCGCCCCGAGATTGCCCACATGCTAGCAACCATGCCGCATCCCTATTCTCTGTCCGATGCAGAAGACTTCCTGGACAACGTGCGCAAGCTGCCCTCAAACGCGGCAAATTTCGCCATCACCTTGAAAGACGCACCCGACACGTTGATCGGTGGCACTGGCTACGGCCCTGCCAGCGGCACAGACAAGCCGCCGCATGAAATCGATTTCGGCTACTGGCTTGGCCTCGAATACTGGGGCAAGGGGTATGCAACCGAAGCCGCGAAGGCGGTGATCAGGCATGCATTCGAAGTCAGCTCGATTGAGCAGATCGACACCGAACACCTGACCGTCAACCCGGCGTCCGGGCGCGTGCTCGCCAAGGCAGGCTTTGTCGACAAGGGCGAACGCACCTGCTATTCGCAAGGCTCGGGCCAGACCAGGCCGTCGCGCAAGATGGTGCTGAGCAAGGCCCGTTATCAGGAACGAAAAGGCTGAACCCGCATGAAATTTCTCGACCAGGCAAAAGTCTACGTGAAATCCGGCAATGGCGGTGCAGGCTGTGTGTCGTTCCGGCGTGAAAAGTATATTCAGCACGGCGGTCCCGACGGGGGTGACGGCGGGCGCGGCGGGCATGTGTTTGTCGAGGCGGTCAACGGTCTCAACACACTGATCGACTATCGCTTCAAGCAACACTTCAAAGCCAAGGTCGGCACCCACGGCATGGGCCGCAACCGCACCGGCGCCACGGGCGAAGACGTCGTGCTCAAAGTGCCGGTCGGCACCCAGGTGCTTGAAGAAGATGGTGAAACCCTGATCGCCGACCTGACCGAGGAAGGCCAGAGGGTGCGCCTGTTGCGCGGCGGCAATGGCGGCTGGGGCAATACGCGCTTCAAGTCATCGGTCAACCAGGCGCCCCGGCGCGCCAATCCCGGTGAAGACGGCGCTGATATGTGGGTCTGGCTGCGCCTGAAACTGATCGCCGATG
>JABDRA010000195.1 GCA_013041995.1 Anderseniella sp.
GCAGTTCCGTCTTGCCGGGGCAGTCGCCGCCAATGGCATTGATGTGAACACCGGATCCGACCATGTTGTCAGTCAGGATGGTGGCGCACTGTTTGTCCGCGGTGCAGGTGGTGATGATTTCGGCACCGGTCATGGCGTCTTCGGCTGACGTGCAGGCGACCACTTTCAGGCCGGTATCGGCGAGGTTGCGAACCGCCTTTTCCGTCGCGGTCGCATCAATGTCAAAAAGCCTGACGGTTTCAATGCCGACAATTTCGCGCATCGCCAGCGCCTGAAACTCGCATTGTGCCCCATTGCCGATCATCGCCATGGTCTTCGCGTTTTTCGGGGCCAGGTGTTTGGCCGCCACCGCTGACGTTGCCGCAGTGCGCAGCGCGGTCAGGACCGTCATTTCCGACAACAGGATGGGATAGCCATTGTCCACGCGTGCCAGCACGCCGAAGGCAGTCACGGTCTGGAAACCGCGCGCCATGTTGGCCGGATGGCCGTTGACGTATTTGAAGCCATAGGTCTCGCCGTCGCTGGTCGGCATCAGTTCGATCACCCCTTCGTGCGAATGAGCAGCGACACGCGGCGTTTTGTCGAACTTGTCCCAGCGCACAAAGTCCGCCTCGATATACTCGGCCATCTGGGCCATCATCTTCGCAGCACCGATGGTGTTGACGATGCGCATCATGTTTTCAACGCTGACAAACGGCACAAAGGCGAGCTTGGAAGGAGCGGGCGGGAGTTTGGTCATGGTTGGTGTCTTTCTATCGCTTGGAAAGGTGAATGCCGGCCTGCACGCTCACCGTCAGTAACTCCTGGTCGGACGATCAAGCACCTTGCGGCCCAACAAACTGGCGCACAGGTCAACCATCAGCTTGGCCGTGCGGCCGCGATCATCCAGGAACGGATTGAGTTCAACCAGGTCGAGCGAGGTGACAAGGCCACTGTCGCACAGCATTTCCATGATCAGATGAGCCTCGCGGAACGTTGCGCCGCCAGGCACCGTAGTGCCGACGGCAGGTGCGATGTTGGGCTCCAGAAAATCCACGTCAAGACTGACATGCAGCGCGCCGTCGGCTGCTTTGACTTTCTCCAGAAATGCCCGCAATGGCCCGGCCACGCCGTGCTCGTCAATGGCGCGCATGTCGTAGACCTGGATATCGCTTTCAGCCAGCAGTGCCTTTTCGGCCTGATCAACGGAACGAAGCCCCATCATGCAGACGTTTGCGGGCTTCACCTTAGCCGTCAGTTCCGGATATCTGTCTTCAAATCCACTGTGGCCAGTGAGATACGCCATCGGCGTACCGTGCAGATTGCCGCTTTCGGTTGTCTCAAGTGAATGAAAGTCAGGATGGGCGTCAAGCCACAGCACGAATTGCTCACGGCCGCTTTGGTCCGCGGCTTTGGTGACACCGGACACCGAGCCGATTGACAAGGAGTGATCACCGCCCAGGAATATCGGAAAGTCGGAACACTCAATGGCGGCGTTGGCGACCTCGCTCAGGGCGAGTGCCCAGCCGACGGTTTCATTGAGATGATGAACGGCCTGATTGCCGGAGATCGGCCGCGCGACTTCGCGTGGTGAGACATTGCCGTGATCGGCAACATGGTGACCCAGCGCCTGCAGTGTGGCTGCAATACCAGCGGTCCGAAAGGCGTCCGGTCCCATCAGACAGCCTTGTTGACTTGTGCCTGTTTGAACCGGCGCACCGACAAGATAACAATTGAGCGACATTGAATTTCATTCCTGTTGTGACTGGAATGCAGTTTCTGATATTGTTATCTGATCAGATAGTTGAAAAATTGAGCATTTTATGCATAAGTTTTATCATATTGATAAATCCATAATGCAAAGTGCTAAGTCTGATGCTGGATATCTCTGTTACGGACAGAAGCCTGATTTACGCTCTCAAACAGGATGGGCGCGCCTCGGTCACCACACTGGCTGCCATGCTGAAGGTGTCCCGCGCCACCGTGCAAGCCCGCATGGAACGCCTGATTAGCACTGGCATCATCCGGCGTTTTACGATTGAAGTGGATGCGTCGGCGGAAGTGGAGGTTATTCGCGCCGTGATGATGATTGAGCTGGAAGGCACATTGGCCAGATCAGTTACGGTTGCGCTGAAACGCCTGGCGGAAATTGTCTCGCTGCACTCTACCAACGGCACCTGGGATCTGGTCGCGCATATCGAAACCTCCAGCCTGCCGGAGTTTGACCGTGTCTTGCGTGAAGTGCGCGAAATCAAGGGGGTGCTGAACAGTGAAACCAGCATCCTGCTCAACAAGGCCATCGCCTGAGGTCGGGTCCCGTCACTTCAACAGCAGGCCGCCATCCACCACCAGGTCGATACCGGTAATATAGGATGCGCCATCCGACAGCAGAAAAACCGCCGCTGTCGCCAGTTCGGCGGGTGTTGCAATGCGGCCGAGCGGCACGAAACTGCCGGCCTCGGCAATTTTTTCAGGCGTGTCCCAACGGGCTTGCAAAGGTGTCTGCGTCAAACCGGGATAGATTGCGTTGGAGCGGATGTTGTCGCCTGCAAGCTGCATGGCAAGCGAGCGTGACAGGGCGCCGACGCCGGCCTTCGCGGTCGAATAGGCATCTTGTGGCAGTGGATCACCGCGCAGGCACTGGGTGGTGGAGAAATGCACCATTGCGCCAGATTTTTTCTCGCGCATGTGCGGGACGACGGCCCGGGCCATATGGACCATCGATTTGAGATTGATGTCGAACACCTGGTCCCACACAGCCATGTCCATGTCGAGAAGTGAGGCGTCGTGCTCGAACCACAAGACACCTGCGACATTGGCAAGATAGTCAATATGCCCAAACCGCTCGACACCTGCAGCAATCGTGGCGTTGACGAATTCAGGCTCGGTCAGGTCGCCCTGCGCGTATAGGCGCTGATCAGGTGTTCCGCCCAGGTCGCCCGGCTCAGGTTTCACATCGATCATGATCACTGAACCGCCTGCTTCCAGGATAATGTTGGCGATCTGGCGGCCCATGCCGCCGCCGGCGCCTGTTACGACTGCTACGCGGTTGGAAAAATCAAATGTAATCATGCGCTCACTGTTTCCGCAGGTTGTGGTTTGCAGTAATACCAAAGGAAATAACTATTGACCCTTTTGATGGAGTCAAATCCGTTCACTCTGGCAGGCGCGGTGCGCAGCGCGATGTGGGTCGCATCGGGAAAGCGCCGCAACGCACCAGATAGACGAATTTGGCCCACCGAAGGCCGGTTTTTCGCGTCCGCCGGACGTCGTTATGCTCCACTTGTGGTCAGCCAGACCAAGGCGTGAAGCATGCCTCGCCGGCAAACGCGAAAACCCGGTCAAATGAGTCAATAGTTATTTCCTTTGGTATAAGTATCGTAGTTTTCCCGTTTACCATCAATGCCGCTTGCCACAACTGTTGACCCGCACGTCTGCATCGCTTGAAAACCATCTCCAAACAGCGCATAGAAGGCGCAAAACCACATGACTGTCTTCAATTGACGCGAGCTTGACCACCCGATGAGTGACCCTTTGCGAATTGGTATTGCCGGACTGGGCACCGTCGGAACCGGCGTTCTCGATGCGATTGCCAGGCATGGCGAATTGCTGGCAGTGCGCTGCGGACGGTCTTTGGAGGTCACGGCTGTCAGCGCGCGGACAAGATCAAAGACGCGTGGGGTCCATGATGTCTCGCGCTTCACCTGGTATGATG
>JABDRA010000432.1 GCA_013041995.1 Anderseniella sp.
GGTACAAACAGGTGATCATGGAAAAAGCCTGACACAGGATTTACCCCCATATCATTCTTTGTGAGCTCGCTGGCGATACGTGCAATAAAGCCGACCGCCTCGAGTGACGAATGCACGTTCAACGTAATCATCCGGCAGGGAAACTCATAATCGAGGCTAAAAGCCTCGGCTTCAGTTTTGCGCAGTATGAGGGTCGTACCTTCCGCTTCCTGGAACACCATGCGAGCGGCAATGTTTTCCGGCACTGCGCTGTCCGGCAGTGTCACGAACACGTAAACATCTTCGGCAAGCTGTGCCGAAAGCGTCTTTAGGAGCGCATTCAGATTAATCTCACCGCTCATGGTTGTTCCCCCTGATTGCAATGGATAACCGCTTGCGGCGCAATGCGGACTATTGCCACTGTTTGCAGCATATCAGTTTCTGGCCTGAAATGACTGCCGTTGTCCATGGTTCGCCAGCATTTGCACCAAGCTGATAACGAGCAGCGCGCTTGCACGGATCACAGGGCAAGGAGAAGCCTTGGTCTGGCGCAAGAACGATGCTTCGCCAATGTGGGATGCCTTGGAGTGATTGCTTGAACCGGCCATGGCAGTTCTATAGGAATTTGCGAAATCGCAGAAAAACGGCGTCAAAACAATACCTTAATTTTGAAACCTGGTTCGTTTCGTTAACGAAATGTCAGCCGCTCACTGGTCAGTCCCGACAGAGAATAGCCCCAATCCCGGCTTATCCGGTTTGCCGGGACAAATTGGTTCACGAAGGTGCCTATGACGAAATCGACACTGTTCACCATCCGCCGGCTTGCAACAGGTGATGTTGACTTGGCTCGAGACCTGCTTGCCGTCTTCGGGCAGGCCTTTGAGGACGAGCACACCTACACTCAGGCAATGCCTGACAAGACATATCTCGACAAGCTGCTCGGCAGTGAAACGGTTGTTGTTCTGGTGGCTCTGCAGGACGCAGAAGTCATCGGCGGGCTGGTGGCCTACGAACTTGAGAAGCTCGAACAGCGCCGCTGTGAGATGTACATTTACGATCTGGCTGTTGCAGAACAACACCGCAGAAGAGGCGTGGCGACGAGGCTCATTGAGCAGGTCAGGACCATTGCATCACAGCGCGGCGCTCATGTCGTTTATGTCCAGGCCGACCTGGAGGACGAGCCCGCCATCCAGCTCTACACAAAGCCCGGCACCCGCAAGGACGTGCTGCACTTTGATATTGCAGTGGCATGATCAGGTGTCAGGTCTGCTCAATGACATCGCACACACATCATTGCCTGATACGCGAACCTGTTATAGAAACACCCTGTTCTCAGGGCGGGGTGAAAGTCCCCACCGGCGGTATGCAGGTTTGTCTGTGAGCCCGCGAGCGCCTTCACTGAGTGTGAAGGGTCAGCAGATCAGGTGCGATGCCTGAGCCGACGGTCATAGTCCGGATGATAGAGACAGTACGACTGCCTGCTGCCGTTGGGTGGCAGACTTCGTTCAGGATCGCCTTGGTGACGTGTCTTGTTGCTTGAAAGGAGATCTTGTGTGACACACACCACCTACGCATTCATAAAAGCCAACTGGCATGCCGACATTGTTGATAGAGCGTTTGAAGGGTTTTGTTCCGTCATTCCTGCCGGCCAGGTCGACGTCTTCGACGTACCCGGTGCTTTCGAGATGCCGCTGCTGGCATATGAGTTCGCGGTGACAAAGAAGTATGCGGCCATAGCTGCTGCGGCCTTCGTCGTTGATGGCGGCATATACCGGCATGACTTTGTGGCTGATGCCGTCGTGAACGGTCTCATGCGGGTCAGCCTGGATACCAGGGTTCCCGTCCTTTCGGTCTCCCTGACCCGCACCAGTATCAGGAAACCGATCATCACAATGAAATCTACCGGAAGCACTTCGTTGAAAAGGGCCGCGAGGCTGCGCAAGCCGCATTGTTGATAGGAAAGACCAAGGCTACGCTGGCAGCCTGAGTGTTGTGGTTGTCCGGAATGAAAATCAAAAAATCCCGGACGCTGATATCAGCATCCGGGGGTCAGTTCTCGCAGAGAAAGTGTTGAATTAAAGCTGTCTGGCGTTCCACTGTTCCAGTGTCATCATCTGAACGCCGAGGCCGGAATAGTTCACCCGGTAAAAGCCATCTGCTCCGGTGACCAGTGCACCGGGGTGTGTTGCTTCAAGGTCCTGCGCCATCACGCCGACCCAGGTTGTGACAAGGTCGGACTTGTACTTCCAGCTATACAGCTTGATGCTGTTTTCGCTTTGACCGAGCGCCACGATGTCTGTTTTGAGACGGCGATCAGAAACCGGGAATTGGCTTTCACCCGCGCAGCCATGGTCGAAGTTTGGCGTATCGAGGGTGGCACCCTGACGATCGACAGTTAGCATATCACCGGAGAACGAGTAGCTGGTACCGACCATGAACGTATGATCGTCCAAGTCATCACCAACGGCGCAGTTGTCGCGGAACGTGCCGCGATAGGCCACATAGAACGGCGTGTCGCCGACAACCGGCAAACCGGCCACCGTGAAATCGTAGCGTGCGCCTGCCGAAAATACTTCCGCGTCCTGTGTTCCGCTTCCAAGATCAATGTTCGCGTAAGTGCCTTCGATTTGCAGGCGGCTGTCCATGGTCGGGAACCAGCGCAGCACACCGCGAGCAAACAGTCCATCATCGACCAGCGGACTTGCAACAGGTATCGGGCTGCTGGGTCGCAAATCGTAACCAACGTAGCCGCCCTGGGCATACAGCGTGATATTGTCAAGATAGATTTGTGCTTCACCGCCGACAAACCTCACATCGTGCTTGGGCGGACCGAATGCAGTTACTCCTGCGCCACCAAATACACCGAGCAGGAAGGTGGACGGATCACGCCAGCTGAAGTGGGTTGCGCCCTGGAACGAGTACCGAGGCCCGAAGACATCATTGTCAAATTCACCTTCAAGCGCGTTTGAGTTGTATTCATACTTGACGTCGGACTGGATCGACAGATTGTCTCCCAGTGGCAGACTCAATCTGCCCTCACCACCATTGGTGAATACGGTGTCGTCGTTATTACCGTCGTCAATGATCTGTACGCCGGTCCACTGATCAACAACACCTGACACGATCAGGCCAAGCTGCCGCTCGGTATATAAGTCTGCTGCACCGGCAGGCGCAGCAAGCGCGATGAGTGCGGCGGACGTTGCCAGAATGGTTTTTTTCATATCAAACCCCCTGCGAGTTGAATCGTTTTCCCCGTATGCAACCCAAAAGACCAAATGCCATTGCGTAAGGGAAGCCATTGTTGCTCAGTTGACACAGTTTTTTCGGATGTGTGACATTTCAGCCACAGTAACCCGCATGAATGTTTTTCAGACTTTTGACGTGTTTGGGCTCTGTAACGGTGTCTTTTTCCGGGGAGCCAGAAGAGTTCTGCAATCGCAAAGGCCATAATGCTGAGGGCTTTTCTATGAGGAAGCAGTTATGAATGAAGCGGACCGGCAGTCCGGTTCAGCCTTCGAAGCCATTCGCGCCGTCGACTACACCGTCATTTTCGTCCGCGATATGCAGGCGATGCGATACTTCTACGAAAACGTCATGCGGTTTTCACTGCTGCGGGAACTGTCGTCAAACTGGATCGAATATCGTGTCGGCGGCAATACGCTGGTCCTGTCCAGGCCGGGGCTCACCGCATCGGATGTTCCAACGCCTTACGGCAGCGCCGCGCTTCATCTGGCGTTCAAGGTTTCAGCGCTTGAAGTAGACCTGTGTGCCGAGGAACTCATGCGCTGGGGCGTAAATCTGGTGTCACCGCCCACTGATCGGGACTTCGGGCATCGCACCCTGTTTTTCCGCGACCCCGACGGCAACCTGCTTGAGATGTTTGCAGAGATATAGTGGCCGGATTGCCGAACTCAGCCGCTGCCCGGTCTCGGGCCAAGATGGCGCCGCAGGAAGTGGACGACTTCCCTCTTCGGGCTGCTGAACTCCATCAATTCGTGCCTGCTCGCCAGCGGTTCATCGCGATAAACAATCGATGCACTGCCATTGTTCGGGTTCAGGAACGGCTGACAGTCACCCTGTGAAGTGTTTCGAAACCAAGGGTCTTTGGTGCCGACCAGAGCCAGCACCGGCTCAGAAGCAGATGCACTAACGCCATGGTATTCAGGCCAGCTATCATGGCAGGTCCAGCCTTCAATAATACGTGCCCGCACTTTCTGCTGCTTGTTCTGAGGTTTGAACGTGGCTGCTGTTATCCCGCCCTGGCTCAGGCCCATCAGTACAATCCGGTCCCCATCCACAAACGGCAGCTTCCGGACCTGCTCAATGGCGTACCCGGCATCTGCCTGGCGCATCTTCAGTGTGTGCCGGTACATGCCTGCTGTGTAGCTGTCGAGTTCACATGACCGCGGATATTTTTTGCGGGCCAGGCTGGCCGGTGCAACAACCACAAAGCCATTTTCTGCCAGGAATTTCGTCCGCATGTGGGTTCCCGGCCAAAACCCCGAGCAACCGTGCATGTAAACCACCGCCGGCAATTTCCGCTCGAACTTGAACTTTCCGTCCTTCAGTTCTGACACCGTGGCTTCAATGGAGTTCTTGTTCTTGCCTGGAACATGCACAATTGCAGCGTCCCATGCCCTGCGCATCTCGGCAGGGTCGGTCCAGTCCGAAGGGGTCATGTCCCCTGGCTGAGCGAACACTTTTGTACTGTTGTGCAGGCCTCCTGTTTCGCTGAGGTCAGAGTCTGCCGGCGGCGGCGACTTTGGACGAAACAGGCTGAAAATGGACTGTGCGAACCCGCTTACACTGCTCTGGATATCTGTTTCGGCCCGTACTGATTGCGGAACAAGCATACCGGCAACGACAACTGCGATCCCGATCAGGCGTCTGGACTGTATTCCTGTTGCAGGAATCATGTGACTTCGATCCTCACATCTTCGAAAAATCAAACTGCCGACGGAGAAATATTGCGGCCAGTGGTCTTTTTAAAGACTAACGGTGGGGAAAGAAAGGACAGTTGCTCTCCCAACCTCCAGACAGCATTTAAAAAGTTCGTGATCGCTCATCCGCGTTTACCATTTCGGGCCATAACAGTTTGTTCGGGTTGAGGCATGACTTAGTGTAAACTACAGACGCGCCGGTGTTTTTCAGTCGTGGTGAATGGGCAGAAAGCCGCTCATAATCGGATTGACGGGTTCGTTTGAGCCTGTTGGTGGAAGAGAGCTCACATGTACTTCAATTCAATTAGTTTGTTGTCAAAGACGGGCGCAGGCAGCTTTGTTGTCGCATTGTCAATTGCGCTTGCCGCGATGTCTGGTCAGGCCCATGCAGAAGATGGTGTGCGCATTCCCGCCAACCTGTGTAGCTGGGAGATAATGGGCTGGCGTGACCTCAATGGCGCGGAGAGATTGGCCTGGTCAGGGCTGGGCTGGACCATGCACAACTGGCACCATGCCCGCTCAGAAAATTACCCGGCATCATATCGGAAATCCTGGCCGGAACTCTCAGATACGGAAAAGCTGCTTGCCGGGAAACTGGGTTTCAATGCGGAGACATGGGATACCGACGAATGTCCCAGCTACTCGGCAGGCGTGCAGGTAGAGCAGGACACTTCGGAGCAGGCCGGCACAGGCAAGTCGGCAGACTGAATATGCTCCGGCCAACCGCCTACTAGCGGGCAGCGCTGAAACAGTAGGTGGCCCCATGCGCCTCAATGGTTTGCAGATCAAAGTCCAAAAACCCGTTGGGGCATCGGGCCCGTCCGGCTGGCACGTCAATTTCTATGTCGTGGAAGTCCAAGCCACATCCCAGTCCCGTTGCCTTTGATACAGCCTCCTTGGCGGTCCACAATTGCAGGAAGGCCGGCCACCTGTCGGCCTCGCCGTGTTGGTGCAGCCATGCCTGCTCGCGATCGGTTAACTGGTCCACGGTGGGGCTGCTGTCCCGAGCGCCCGTTACCAGTTCCAGATCAATACCAAGCTGGCCCACGGGACTGGTTGCCACGGCAATCAGCCCGTCAGCGTGGCTTATGCTGAAGTGAAGTTGCGGCAGGCCGGACTTTACTGACGGCTTGCCATGGGCGCCATTCACAAATTGCCACTCAACCGGCTGAACAGCATTTTCAACTGCAGCAGAAAGGCAGTGCCTTAACAAGGCGCGACCTGCAATGAAGTGGTTGCGGCGCGCCCTGTTTGACATGAGGGCGGCACGTGCATGCTCGGTCTGGTCAAGGCTATCGGTCCCCAACCGGTGTAAGACATCACGCGGTCGAGCATACGCAACAGTCAGTCCGGTCTCATCCCGTGCGGCGGCCATTGAACATCTTGCTCGTGCTGACAGGGGTCAGGATCTTGCCGATAATGACCTGTCTTTGGAGTACTTCACGATAATCCTGCGTGGTATCGATTGTTTCAGGATGTGATTGCGGTGATGGTCTCCACGGCACAGTCCGACCTTTGCGATCGTTTTCGGCAAGGCGCTTGCGGTCCGGCACAGGCCTTCTTGCTGACCGCTTCTCGGCTGTGGAAATTGCTCTGGCAGCCGCAGGGGCCAGGCTTGCCGGGTTGCCTTGCCATGTCTGGCCGGCCGGGACGCTTTCACCCTTCATCAGGAAGGCATTCGGGCCCAGGGTTGAGCGGTCTCCCATCACAACGCCGTAATGCACAAAGGCATCTG
>JABDRA010000439.1 GCA_013041995.1 Anderseniella sp.
CATGGAGAGGATGCGCAAAAAACGTCACCTCAATTCAAGTGAACAATACGGGGGCATCCATGGCTGAAACATCAGGGCTCAACCATCTCGGTCTGTCGGTTTTCGATCTGGATCAGACAACGGCATTTTTCGTCGAGGTGCTGGGCTGGCAGGAAATCGCCCGCGATAACAGCTACCCGAGAAACGCCGTTACCGATGGCAGTCTGCGCCTGACGCTTTGGCAGGTGGACAGGTCAAAACAGGTGACCGGATTTGACCGGCGCGCCAATGCCGGTCTGCATCACCTGGCGATGCAGGTGGACAGCGAACAGCGGCTGGCTCAACTGGCGGACAGGGTCGCGGCTTGGCCCGGTGTCGAAGTGGAGTTCATGCCCGAACTCCTCGGGGACGGTCCGCGCAGGCACATGATGTTTACCGAGCCCGGCGGCATTCGCCTGGAGCTGATCTGGCCGGGCTGAGGCGGGAGTGTTCGACCAGAACCTGTTCAGCCATACCAACGGTCGAAAGGACATGCTTGCCGTTAAGCGGTTCCCAAGTGTTCAAGCACCAGTTCAGGCGCTTCCAGTTGCGGCAGGTGACCGACGCCGGGCAGGAGGATGAATGAGCCTTTGCCGACGAGGTCATGCAGGGCCTTACCGCGTGCAACGGGTATCCACGGATCACCCTCGCCCCACAGGATTTTGACCGGGCAGCGGATATCACCGAACATTGGTTCAACCTCTGCGGTATAGCGCTCATCAGCCTGGGCGAACTGGCGGTAGAAACTGCCGCGGCCGGCCTCGCTCAGCCATGGCGCGACAAGCGCATTGAAGTCCTCAGGATCTATGTCGGACACAAGTGCACCCTTGATGTAGGCCTCCACCACAGCCTTGTGGATGTGCGCAGGCAGGCCGAGAAAGGCGTCCACATGGCGGCCCACATGATCGAAGAATTCCGACCCCCACGGTCGCATGGCAACCACGTTCATCAGCACGTAAGTTTGAAATTCACAGGCGTGCAGCAGGTGCGCCCGCAAAGTGGTGGCGCCGCCAAAGTCGTGCGCGATGACATGCGGGTGCCCAAGGCCCCAGTGCAACAGCATCTCGGCAAATACCTGGCCCTGCACATCCAGCGACGTGGCCTGGCCGGCACGCATGTCGGAGCGGCCATAACCTGGCATGTCATACCAGTGAACCGTATACTGTTTCGCCAGTTCCGGAATGACCCGGTGCCACGCATAGGATGACCACGGCCAGCCGTGTGCCAGAACAAGGTCGGGCCCGTCACCGGCGCGTCCAGCAGCCACCTGTCCGGCGCTTGTTGCAAAGGTTTCGTCCAGGTGCCAGGTCATGATTTCTGCTCCGTTCCTGCGTGCCGTCCGTATCTGGCAACTATGCCATGAATAGTCTTCTGCGTCGGTCAATTCAGGTCAGTGACGGCACAGGTCTCTGTCAATCATCGCCCCGACCGGATAAACTATTCAGGCCTCCGCTTTCACGCCGATATGGTTAACAAACCTTTGAAATTTAACCATGAATTAGATTTAATTTGACAGTTAATTTGGCGTGTAAATACACTACACACCTGTTTCCTGGACCCTCTGGAGACAATTTTCTGCGCAGCATGGACGGCCGTTGTGTAGATGCGCCGAGTTATGGACCGATGTGTCGCCCTTGTTAGTTTGTAACAAGGAGTAACGGCATTGAAAAAAGTCGAAAAACGCTCGGAAAGCGAGCTGAGTAATCCTCAAAATAGTAAAATGGATCGCAGGGACGCGTTGGCCAAACTTGGCCTGACGGGTCTCGGCTTTCTTGTTGCCCCTTCTCTCATGACCATCAGTGAAGGGCATGCCAAAGGCAAAGGTGGCGGTCGCGGTGGCGGCTCCGGTCGCGGTGGCGGCTCCGGTCGTGGTGGCGGCTCCGGTCGTGGCGGTGGCTCCGGTCGCGGCGGTGGCTCCGGTCGCGGTGGCAAGGGTTCCGGCCGTGGCAGGGGCTCTGGTCGTGGTCGTGGACGTGGTTCTGGCCGTGGCAAGGGTTCTGGCCGTGGTAAGGGCTCTGGCCGTGGTAAGGGTCATGGCAAAGGCCGCGGCAAAGGCCGAGGCAAGGGTCGTGGCAAAGGCCACAAGGGCTATGGCAAAAACCCAATGGGGGAATCGTCACCAGGTGAAACTGGCGACGGTTGCGGCAATTGGGAACGTGCATTAAGGCGCTGCCGCGAATGGCTTTAGGCAGGAACAGTGCCTTTGGCACACTTCCTGCTTGATCCACACAATAACACTGCTGCCAGAGCCTCCAGCTCTGGCCGCAGACCTTTTTCAACTCGGGACATCGTATGTTGCAAGGTGCAGAAAAAACCGAGGCTGTCCAAACCAACGCTCGCCGCCTCAAAATTGGCTGGAATGGTGAGCATTGGATTGTGGATGTTGTGGGATGTGACGATCTGTTTTCGGGCCTCAGGAGAATTCTTCGTGGCTGGGACATTGCTGAACAGCCGGTAACCGCGTCGATTGAACCAGCGATGGTGTTCACCAGAGGTGGCGACCTTTACGACTGGAAGCTTCCTGCCGGCGAATTGACTGCAAAAAAACTCTATGGTTGCCCCGAAAGCATTGCTTCTGCGGTTAGCGATTTCCATTACCTGTTTAACGGCTGGTTCGTTGATCGATTTCAGGAGTACTTCACGCTGCATTGCGCTGCAGTAAGGCTTGGCGATGGCGTTGTCCTGTTTCCAGGCGGGCATCGGGCCGGCAAAAGTCTGCTGACGGTTGCCCTGGCCGCTGGCGGCCATATGGTGTTTGGTGACGATGTGGTGGCAATTGACCCGGCCGGGAACAAGGCATTGGCGCTCGGCATGCTGCCGCGCATCAGGTTGCCTTTGCCGCCTCAGGCAGTTGGTCAGACTTTGCGTGATTTCCTGGACACGCACGCCATCCTGGGTGATGTCGAGCAACAGTACCTGGATCTTGAGGCTGGCCAACTGGCTGAAGTTGGCAAGGCACTGCCTATCAAGGCGATTGTGCAACTCAAACGCCTGAACAAGGCGGGCTCCGCCAGCCTGGAAGGTGTGACACACGGTGCGGCCCTGCGCGCGCTGATCCGCCAGAACTACAGCACCGGCATGCCGGCCAGCTCGGTGTTTGATCATCTCCACAAGATCGTGTCAGGCGCATCCTGCCACCGCATGACATACCACAGGGTCGAGGATGCGGTTTCGGTGCTCGAAGCTGCCTTTGATCAAAGGTCGGGTGATCGATCCGGAGTTGGTCAATGAGCGATTCAAAAGTCAGCTACAGGCGCAATCCCGGGATACTGCAAAGGGAACTGGACGGCGAAATTTTTCTGATTGACAACACATTGGGAAAAATCCACGCACTCGATCCGATGGCAGGCGGCATCTGGCGTCTGCTCGAACAGCCCATGACAATATATGATATCGTTGCGACGTTTTCGGCAGCGTTTCCTGACCGGAAAACAAAGGACCTGCGCCGCCATGTGTCCCGGTTTGTGAATGACATGCAGCAAAACAACCTGGCAATGCGTGTTACGCACTCCGGGGGTTGAAGCCAAACTTTGCCAGCAACTGGCGTTCTCCAGATGCGCTGAACTCGACCACGCGCGAACCGTCCACCCGTGAAGCCCAGTTCAGCTCGTAAAACCGGTTGAGCAGGGCGGTGCCCAGTGAACCTGCCAGGTGGGTGCGGCGCGAACTCCAGTCGAGACAGGATCTGCACATGGGGCGCCTCGACTTTGACAAGGTGGCCAGATCAACGCCAAATTGCCCGGCAAAATCTTCGCCGGCGCGCGTCAGGCTGACAGCCTCGTCCGCTTCGGCAAGATAGCCGCGGCTGAGCATGCCGTCATAGATAGCCACGCCCAGATCTCCGGCCAGGTGATTGTAGCAAACCCGCGCCTTGCGCAGGGCGTCGTCTCTCGGGCCGGTGCGGGTGCGCACCAGGCCGCGCTTTGCGGCCAGCCCCATCATTGCCTCCAGAACACTGCCGACATCATCATCTGCCAGGGTGAAATAGCGGTGCCGGCCCTGTTTGCGCTGCCGCAAAAGGCGCGCGTCCTGGAGCTTCTTCAGATGCGAACTTGCGGTTTGAACCGTCACGCCTGCTTCCGATGCCAGTTCGCTGGCCGTCAGCGCCTTGCCGCTCATCAGGGCGGTGAGGATGTTGGCCCTTGCCGGATCGCCGATCAGCGAACCCAAAAGCGCGATGTCAGGGCCTTCTTTCATGCTTCGATCCTAGTCGAAGCATTTACGTCGTGCAATATGACATTGTTCGATACTCAACGAACCATGGAGGCTCAAGTGCTGACCTGCTTTATTCGCTATCACATCGACCCGACCAGAAGACATCAGTTTGAACAGTACGCCCGCAACTGGGGCGAAGCCATTCCGCGCTGTGGCGCAGACCTGATTGGCTACTATGCACCGCACGAAGGCTCCAGTACGCTGGCCTACGGGGTCTACAATATCGACAGCTTGGCTGCCTATGAACAATACCGCCGACAGTTGGCTGCCGATCCGCTGGGCCGGGAGAATTACGAGTTCGCACAGCGCGAGAAATTTTTGCTGCGGGAAGACAGGACCTTTCTGAGACTTGCATCTGCGCCGCACGCAGACGGTGGGGCTGGGAAGTGAGTGCGGTTGAGAAACATGAAGGTGTCTGACTCTTGAACGCATCTGCCAAACCGGTCCTGATTGTCGAACTTGCTTTGCTTGGATTACTGGCGTTGCTGTGGGGCTCGTCCTATCTGTTCATCAAGGTGGCGGTCACGGAAATCCCGCCAGTCACGCTGATCGCAGTCAGGGTAACGGTTGCCGCCTTGTTTCTGCTTGCCGTTCTGTCATGGCGCAACGACCACTTGCCGCGTGACGGCCGGACGTGGCGCATGTAGCTTGTGCAGTCCTTCTTCAACTCCACTGCTGCATGGACGCTGCTCGCCTGGGGACAGCAATATGTCGACAGCGGCCTGGCCAGTGTTCTCAATTCCACATCACCGATCTTCGTTTTCCTGTTCACGGTTTTCATCACCCGGCATGAAGTGACAAGCGGCCTGAAACTGTTCGGCGCCTGCCTCGGCCTGCTTGGCGTCACCATGATTGTCGGGGTCGATGTACTGGCCGGTCTCGGCCAGCAGGTGGCGGGTCAACTGGCGGCAATTGCCGGAGCGATCCTGTATGCCTGCGCCGCCATCTACGGCAAACGCTTCAGCCGTATTTCAGCGCCGGCAACGGCGGCAGGTACCATGATCTGCGCGGCCGTTGTACTGGTGCCGGCCAGCCTGGTGCTGGAACAACCCTGGACCCTTACGCCATCCCTGAAAGCCGTTGCCGCGACATCCGTCCTGTCCGTGCTGTGCACCGCGTGCGCCCTGCTGATCTACTTCCGGTTGCTGAAGACACTGGGCTCCATGGGCACCGCCAGCCAGGCCTATCTCAGGGCCGGTGTTGGTGTGGCGCTTGGTGTCGTGTTCCTGGGCGAACAGATCACTCCGGTGATCGGTCTGGGGTTGGTGGCAGCCATCATCGGTGTTGCCGCAATCAACCTGCCGGCACGTGCGAAGCGGGTGCCGGGCACTTGAGATGAGTTTGTGAATCTGCGTAAACTGTCAGATAAAACCGTTTTAAAACAGATAATTGAACCCCAAGCCTGATTCAACTCTTCAAAGCTTGAATCGCTCAAGATGCTTTCCATATCGCGTTTTGCGTTCTCTTCGGGCTATCAGGACAACTCAGCCAGAATATCAGTATGCTCCGGCGTCCAGCCGAGCTCTCGCGTCGCCTTTGCGCTACTCATCTGCTGATCAAGCGCATAGCCGATTGTCCAGCCTCCTATGTCCCGGACAGCGTGTTCGACCGTTAGTACTTCGAGATCGTCCGGCTTGCCAAACCGCCGTGCCAACGTTCTTGCGATCTTGCCGACCTGCATCGAGATAATACCTGCGCCGTTGAAGCTGGAACCTGGTGCACTGCGCTCCAGCATCAGCGCATACAACTGGGCCAGATCCGTCCGGTGCACCAGCGGCCATCTGACCTCTTCGCTGCCGACTATCCTGATCCTGTCCCGGGCCTGCGCGTCCTGTGCCATCTGTTCAAGCACGCCGCCGTCGCGCTCGTAAACCATGGCCGGCAAGATGACCATGCCGCGAACATGCCTGTTGTGGCGAACCTGGCGGGCGGTCTCGATGCTCCATGCGAACTCGGGCAGGGGATCGAACGGGGTGCCTTCCGTTGCGATGATGTCGCCGGTGTTTCCGTAACTCCAGCACCCGTCGGTGTAGATGACGGTCTTGTCAGCATCGGGCGTGGAAAACGCCTCCAGCAATTTTTCAGTCAGTTGCCGGTCAACCTGTGCCTCATCGTCAGACCAGGTCGATGCGGCGCTTATCACGGCGTCGAATTTCTCGGCACATTCGGTCCATTGTTCCGGTGAGCGAATGTCCCCGCGTAGGGTGTAGAAACCGTCGGCGCGCAAGATATCCTGCGATCTCTCCGACCGGGCCAGGCAGGTGACCTGATGTCCGCGCTGGCGCAACCTGTCGGCGACCGCACTGCCGATTGACCCGGTACCGCCGAGCACCAGAACCCGCTGATTTCTTCACATGATGAGTGGCCCATAAAGTACACTGACTGCATAGCGGCAGTTTCAGTGTAGTCTTCAGCCATCACAAACCGAATGCAACGGGCTTGTTGCTGATCACCGGCCCTGTTGGCGGGCCGGTGACCTTCCAGGTGACAAGTCAGGTGCCCATTGACTTCGACATGGGCAGAACGCGGATCCGGCGTCCACCTGCAGCGGCAATGGCGTTGGCTATCGCCGGGCCGATCGAGGGTACGCCAGGCTCACCGACACCTGTCGGCTTGTTGGTGGACGGCACGATGTGCACGTCAACCTCCGGCATCGCATCTATGCGCAACGGGGTATAGGTGTCGTAATTGCCCTGTTCCACTTCACCGTTCACCAGCGTCAGTTCCTCAGCCAGAATTGAGCCGAGGCCGAAGCCCGTGCCGCCTTCCATCTGGGCCTTGATGGTGTCCGGGTTCACCGCAATGCCGCAGTCGATCGCAACGGTGACCTTGTGCACCGTCGGTGTACCGTTCTTCATCGAGATCTCGGCAATGTGCGCCACAACAGAAGCGAAGCTCTCATGGACCGCCAGGCCGCGGAAGCGGCCCTCAGGTGCCGGGGTGGACCAGTTCGCCTTGTCGGCGGCCAGTTTCAGCACGGCAGCATGGCGCGGATGATCTTTCAGCAGTTCCATCCGGTAGGCGTATGGATCCGCGCCAATCTCGGCAATGACCTCATCCAGGAAGCTCTCCACCGCATAGGCCGTATGGGTAGAGCCAACCGCGCGCCACCACAAAACTGGCACCTTCACATCAGTCGTCGTCAGACCAACATTGATGTTTGGGATGCCATAGGGAATATTGGACGCGCCTTCAACCGAGGTGCCGTCCACACCATCCTTGATCAGGCCTTCAAACGGTGTGCCGGCGACAATGGACTGGCCGACAATGTGATTGTGCCAGGCGATCAGCTTGTTGTCCCGGTCGAGGCCCGCCTTGAACGAGTGTACATAGGCGGGGCGATAGCGGCCGCCACGCATGTCATCTTCACGTGTCCACTGAACCTTGACCGGCGCCTTGAAACCAATGGCACTGGCCACCGAGACGGCCTCTGCAACCACGTCACCGTCTGCCACCGCGCGTCGGCCGAAGCCACCGCCGGTTTTCATCACATGCATGGTCACCTGTTCCGGCTTCACCCCGGCGATTTTGGCTGAGATACCCTGATACACGTCCGGGATCTGATGGCCACCCCAGACTTCCAGGGTTCTGTCGGCATTCCTGCGGGCGACCGCATTGAGCGGTTCCATGGCGGCATGGGCGAGATACGGGAACTCATAGGTTGCCTCGATGACCTTGGCAGCCGAGGAAAGGGCGGCTGCCGTATCGCCTTCCGACCGTGCGGTGGCCTGCTGCACATCGCCGGCTTTTGCCTTGTACTCCGCCATGATCTCGGCACTGCCACGGGTTTCAGCCTGCGCCTCATCCCATTCAACCGTGAGAGCCTCACGGCCCTTGATGGCTGCCCACATGTGCTCGCCAACCACGGCGACGCCGCGCGGAATCTCCACCACGTCGGTGACACCACGCACTTTCATGGCCTCGGCGGCGTCAAACGATTTCACCTTGGCGCCAAACTTTGGCGGATGCGCCACGACCGCAGTGAGTAAGCCGTCCAGTTTTACATCGATGGTGAAGTCATGCGTCCCGTTGGCTTTCGCTGCACTGTCAAACCGGCGCAGTTTTTCATTTCCGATCTGGGTCCAGTCGGCTGCATCCTTCAACTTTACCTCTTGGGGCAGCGGCATGGTGGCAGCCTTGCCGGCCATGTCGCCGAAGGTGGCGGAGTTTCCCAACGTATCTGTCAGCGTGCCACCGGAAACGGAGATCTGCGACGCGGCAACACCCCAGGTTTCAGCGGCCGCTGCAACCAGCATTTCGCGTGCCATGGCACCGGCCTGCCGATAGCGGTCAAACGATGTGGCCATGGACGTTGAGCCACCGGTGCCTTGCACCGCGCCGCCCCACATGATGTTGCCATAGAGCTTGGTGTTGCCTGCCGCACCCTTGACGTCGATCTGTGACCAGTCCGCGTCCAGCTCTTCAACCACCAGCGTGGCGAGGCCATGATAGGGGCCCTGGCCCATATCGAACTGTGAGGACAGAATGGTCACCGAATTGTCCGGGGCAATATGGATGTAACCGGCCAGCGGGTTTGCAGCCTCAGCAGCAGTCGTGCTGGACGCGGCACTCACCGGGGCAGCCCGCATGCCGACCATCAGGCCGCCGGCAACGGCCGATGCGCCGAGCAGGAAGCCACGGCGGCTGGTTTGTATGTTTCCAGGGTTCAGGTCAGGAATGATTTTGTTCAACATGGGCTCATGCCTCCAGGCGCTTGGCGGCTTCATGGATGCCGGCGCGAATGCGTTGATAGGTGGCACAGCGGCACAAATTGCCGGACAGTGCGTCATTGATGTCTTCGTCGGTCGGTTTTGGTGTTTCATTGAGCAGGGCCACGGCGGCCATCACCTGGCCGGACTGGCAATAGCCACACTGCGGCACATCCAGGTCGGCCCAGACTTTCTGGACGGTTTCCGCAACCTTGCCGGTGGCACCTTCGATCGTGGTGATGGTCGAGCCTACCGCGTCTGATACCTGCAAGTGGCACGACCGGGTCGGAACGCCATCGACATGCACCGTGCACGCACCGCACTGGGCAAGGCCGCAGCCGAACTTGGTGCCGGTGAGGCCGGCCACATCGCGGATGACCCACAGCAGCGGCATGTCGTCATCGACGTCAAAAGATTGCTGCTCACCGTTTATGTTGAGATTGTAAGCCACTTGAAAATCCTCTCTGTTTAGCCCAGCGGCCTAACTAAAAACGGCACCGGGGTATGGATGGATTGGAATCCAAACTTAAAAGTCTGTAATGGCCGCATCGTTGGTAAATTCACTGAGTGCAATCGATGATCGGCACAAGGCGGAACGACTGCTGCCAACGCCGGTAGTATTGATAACTGATACTTAGGCATGAGCAGGGCTGATCGCTTGCCGCATACTCCGGAAAACTTGCCTATTTCTCCGATCCACCAGATTTCGGGTGAACGGTGCAATGCAAGTACATATATCTTGAGTGATCAAAGGACCTTGCTCATGAAACTCCGCGAAATCGCCGAACACGTGGAACGCCACGCTTTGAAACA
Organism: Anderseniella sp.; assembly: GCA_013041995.1. Taxonomy (GTDB): domain Bacteria; phylum Pseudomonadota; class Alphaproteobacteria; order Rhizobiales; family Aestuariivirgaceae; genus Anderseniella. Next base: position 9,756 of record JABDRA010000439.1, read on the forward strand.
CCCGTCTTCAGATCAGCCGATACCGCTTGTCGTGGACGGCTTGTCGATCTTCCGGCAGGCGAGTTGCACCACATTCGAAGCCCTGCTGTACCAACCGGTTGCCTGTCTGATCTTGCAGGGCAGCAAGGAAACGGTGATCGGTGAGCGAACAGTGACCTACGGCACCGGAGACTCGCTTGTGGTCAGCCATGATGTGCCTGTCGTTTCGCGCGTCATCGACGCCAGTGCAGAGAAACCCTACCTGGGGGTCATCCTCGAACTCGATATGGGGATCATCCGCAGTCTCGATGATGAATTCGGCGCAATTCGATCAGAAGAGAACAACGCACTATCCGTTGACGTGAGTGCTTCGGATGAGGCTCTGATAGACGCCTTTGGCCGTTGCGTCGCCTTGATAGACCGGCCACTGGAGGCCAGGGCCCTGGCACCGCTGATTATCAGGAAAATTCACTTCCGGTTGCTGATGGCACCCCACGGCGGCATGCTGCGCAGATTGCGCTGGCACGACAGTCACGCAAGCCGGGTTCAGACTGCCGTCACGCACATCCGCCAGAACTACAAGTCGGTGCTGGCGGTTGCTGAGCTGGCTAAACTGGCGGGGATGAGTACCTCGTCTTTTCATGAGCATTTCAAGTCTGTGACCGCCACCACGCCGCTGCAATATCAAAAGCATCTTCGACTGATGGAGGCAAAGCGCCTGTTGTCGGAGGGAAATCATGCGGTATCAACCGTGGCTTATGAGATCGGATATGAAAGCCTGAATCAGTTCAGCCGCGAGTACGCCCGCAAGTTTGGCGCTTCACCGCGAAAGGATTTGGCGAATTTGTCGGCAGGGGCATGATTTGAAAGCGCACGAACTTTCGGACAAAACGATTCCAAAACAAAGACTTGGGCACCACGTCTGATTCATACCGTCAAGCAGTGAACGGGCATTCACGCATGTCACTGTGCCGGCGCGGCTGATGTTAACCTAGGATTGCCTGGCTCCAACCCGCGCCAGTGCATTGCGTGCGATCAGGATATGGAACGGCAGAATTGTCTTGAGATAAATCCGGCCGCCAATGTTGTGCGGATGCACCCATGTTGCCAAAAACACCTGATCGTCCTGCGATATAACTGACACCCGAAAATCCAGGTGCTTGTCGTTGAACCCGGCGATCAGTTCGCGACCGGATTCGGTTTCCACGGGAAATACGCCGACCTTGTCCGGTGCCGCCGGGCCGTCGTTTGAAAGACCGAAAGGCGAGGTGACAATCCTGCGGATGTGCAGAAGAAACCGGGCCCACCCCGGGAAGTCGGTGATCACTTCTGCAGCCCGTCGCGGCGACATATCCGATGCCACACAATAGCAGTCAAGGAAGTCAGTTACGGCAACACGCTCTCTCAGAAGACTGTGCGCGGGAAGCTCGGTTGCGGTCACATTGGCAGCGGACATGTGCGGCAATCTCCCAAATCGTTATGGTGCCGGGAAGTTCTTTTGCGAAGTAGGCTGTGCTGTTCGCAATTGCACGCGCCGGCGCTGTGTCAAAGCAACTCAGGGCAGCAGTCAATCACCTGGCTGAATGCCTCGAGTTGAGTTCTCGCCGATGAGTTTGGGGTCGAGTAATTCACTTATCATGCGGCTGCCGTGGCCATTCGATGCAGCGCTGGAAAACACGTCGAGCAAAGCCGGAATCAAGTCGGAGGCGCATGAGTTCTTTTCTGCCAAGTCAGCGAAATACGACAGATCCTTGACACTGTTGTCGACGGAAAACTTGTACCCCTTGAAATCTCCGGCAACAGCGCCGCCTGCAATACGATCAAGTCCCACCGATTTGCCGGACCCGTGTTGTGCCAGTTCGTAAAGTTTCTCCCAGTCGACCCCCAATGCTCTGGCTTTTTGAAAAGTTTCGATAACCAGCGCTGCGGTTCCCAGGGCCAGAAAGTTGCTGACCAGCTTGGCGCGCGCGCCGGCACCGGCCGGTCCGAATTGCTCTATCTGCCTGCAAAAGCACGACAGCACATCGCGCGCATCGCGGGGCAGATCCCTGTCACAGCCGACAATGGCGCCGAGCACACCTTCGCGCGCCTGTTGTGCGCCGCCTGTCACCGGTGCCTCCACATAGGTCACGTCCAGCCTGGCCAGTGTCGAACTGAATGCTTCGGGGCCGCCGGAAGTGTTGGTCGTGGTATCGATGACAAGCATGCCAGGCTGAAGCACTGGCGTGAGTGCGTCGATAACCTTCTGTGCAGCAGGCGTACCAGTGACGCACAGCACCACAATATCAACCAGTGCACCCAGCGCGGCAGTCGAAGCCGCTTCAATCGCTCCCCTGGAGACCAGGTCCTCGATTGGCTCACGATTGCGATGGGCCACCACATGAAGTTCATGTCCTGCAGCCTGTATGTTGGTTGCCATGCCGTGCCCCATAAGGCCGGCGCCGATCAGGCCAATTTTCATCGTCATCTCCTCACGGGCTGTGCAGGCTTGTCATCCAGCTTGCTGCGAAGTCCGGCCCCCCAACAGCTTGGTCACTTCGCTTGCAGCTCTTTTGACCTTCGGGCCCAGTTCGCTGATCACATCGTCCGGTAACCGTGCTGCCGGGCCGGAGATGGAGATCCCGGCAATGGCTTCGCCATGAAAATTGTGGATTGGAGCCGCAATACACCGCATGCCGTAGTGGCGCTCTTCATCGTCATGCGACCACCCGCGCCGGCGGGTGGCTTCGAGGTCCGCAAACAAGGCGTCCGGTGAGGTCAGGGTCTTGGACGTAAATTCCTCAAGCCCCTTTCTCTGCAAAACCTGTTCGACCTTATCCTGTGACATTTCGGCCAGCAGCGCTTTACCTATCCCCGAGCAGTGCATCGGGCCGCGGGTCCCGACGCTGAAGAACGCCCTGATCGGGTTGGGCGTTTCGATCTGGCTGAGGAACACCACATCTCCATCATCACCGATACCCAGGTTAGCCGTCTCGCCGGTTTCCTCCATGAGCCGGCGCATCACGTCGCGGCCGGCTTCGACCAGACTGGTGCGTTGAACAAACGCACTGCCGATCCGGAATGCCTCGATACCGATCATCCATTCCTGGGTGGTTTCATCAAAGTCGACGAACCCCCGTTTCTGCAGGGTTACCAGCAGGCGATGTGCGGTTGATGCCGGCATGCCGACCCGCAGGGCCAGTTCGGTCAGTGTCGTCTTGTTTTCCTTTGCCACGATCATCAGCAGTTGCAGACCCCGGTCGAGCGCCTGCACAGTTGCGCCGCTGGTGTCCGGCGACAGCGAGCGCGGCCTGCCGCGGGTCCGGGTGGTTTGGTCTGCCATTTTGCCGCCTCCTGACGCATTCGTAATCCATAATCTTAGATTATATGGTTGAAAAAAAATTTCAAATAAAATCAATAAAGCGATTTTGAAAAATTAATAAATTAATAAAAACAATATCTTAAATTTTTATGATTAAAATGAAATATTTTTCCAAAAAAATTGCAATTGGGTCCAGCTCATGTATATTGAAAGCAATCATAGTCAAGTGGAGGAAGTGAAATGACTGGTCAGAACCCTGTCTTCATACCAGGCCCGACAAACATCCCGGATCGTTTGCGCTACGCCATGAGCATCCAGTCGATGGATCATCGCGCGCCTGATTTTGTCGAACTGCTTTCACCGGTTCTTGCGGATCTCAAGAAGGTGTTCAAAACACAGACGGGCCAGGTGATCTCGTTCCCCGGCAGCGGCACCGGCGGCTGGGAGGCGGCGATAACCAATACGCTGTCTCCGGGAGACAAGGTGCTTGTTGCCCGGTTCGGGATGTTCTCTCATCGCTGGATAGACCTTTGTCAGCGCCACAATCTCGATGTCGAAGTGATCGAGTGCGAGTGGGGCACCGGCGCGCCTGCCGACGTTTACGGCGAGCGTCTGGCCGCCGACAAAAATCACGAGATCAAGGCAGTTCTCGTCACCCACAATGAAACCGCAACCGGGGTTCGCAGCGATATTGGCGCGGTTCGCAAGGCAATGGATGATGCCGGTCATCCCGCGATGTTGTATGTAGACTGTGTCAGTTCACTGGCATCCATGGATTTCCGCATGGACGAATGGGGGGTTGATCTGGCGGTATCCGGCTCGCAGAAGGGCTTCATGCTGGCGACCGGGATGGCCATCATCGGGGTCAGCCAGAAGGCGTTGGCTGCCTGCGAAACCGCTACGTGTCCACGCTGCTATTTCGATTTTCGCGACATGGCCGCTGCCAATGCCAAGGGCGGCTATCCCTACACCCCGCCTTTGCAGATCATGTACGGACTTCGCGAGAGCCTCAACATGCTGTTCGAAGAAGGCCTGGACAATGTTTTTGCCCGCCACTACCGGATCGCCGAGGGGGTGCGTGAAGCGGTCAGGGCATGGGACATGCGCCTGTGTGCAAAGAGCCCGGAACTTTACTCGGACACGGTCAGCGCCGTTTACGTTCCTGACGGTTTCGACAGCAACGTCCTCACCGACCATGCGTTTGATGTCTATGGTGTATCGTTTGGTATCGGGCTTGGCGAAATGGCCAACAAGGCGTTTCGCATTGGCCATCTTGGCTCAATGACGGATGTCATGGCATTGTCGGGGATCGCGGCAATCGAAATGGCGATGAAGGACCTGGACTACCCGATTGAATCCGGTGCAGGTGTGTCGGCCGCGCAAGACTACTACCGCTCGACCGCCCGCCGCCCCCAGTTGAAAGCTGCATGAGGATATTATGAACGACATGTCCGGCCTGTATATTCCAACTTATGAAGACGTCATCGCGGCTCATGCGCGCATTGAGCCGTATATTCACAGGACCCCGGTTCTGACGTCGAGCTACTTCAACGAATTGACCGGTGCGCAGTTGTTCTTCAAGTGCGAGAATTTCCAGAAGGCCGGCGCCTTCAAGGTACGCGGTGCATGCAATGCCGTCTTCGGCCTGGATGACGAAATGGCAAAGAAGGGGGTGGCGACCCATTCTTCGGGCAATCATGCCCTGTCGCTGAGTTATGCGGCGGGACGGCGCGGTATCCCGGTAACTGTTGTGATGCCGCGGACGGCGCCTGAAGCCAAAAAGGCGGCTGTGCGCGGCTATGGTGGAACCGTTGTTGAATGTGAGCCGAGCACGACTTCGCGCGAGGCAGTCTTTGCCGAGGTCGTTGCAGCTTCGGGAGCGGAATTCGTTCACCCCTACAATGATCCTCGGGTCATCGCCGGTCAGGCCACGTGTTCGAAAGAACTGGTTGAAGATATTCCCGACCTGGATGCTATCGTGGCGCCGATCGGTGGTGGCGGCATGATCTCCGGTTCGTGTCTCACGCTGTCGAACATTTCACCTGATACGAAAATTTATGCAGCAGAACCGCTCAACGCAGATGACGCGTACCGTTCGTTCAAGGCCGGCCACATCATCGCCGATGATGCACCTGAGACTGTTGCCGATGGTCTCAAGGTACCGCTGAAAGAATTGACCTGGCATTTCGTATCGAACCATGTCGAAGACATTCTACTGGCGACGGAACAGGAGATCATCGATGCGATGTATCTGACCTGGCAGCGCATGAAAATCGTGATCGAACCATCGTGCGCCGTACCGCTGGCGGTGATCTTGAAGAACCGCGCCGTGTTTGAAGGCAAACGTGTCGGCGTGATTATTACCGGCGGCAATGTCGACCTGAACAAGCTGCCGTGGATGCAAGACAAGAGTTGAACCGCCAATTCCTCAAAGGGAGAAATGTCATGAACGTGATGAATAAAGTTGATGGGCTTGAAGTCGGTTACAATGTTCCCGCCGCGGTCGGCATGGACGAAGCGGATATTCAGACACCATGCCTGGTGCTTGATCTGGATGCGCTGGAACGAAATGTCGTCAAGATGGGTGAATTTGCCAAACAGATGGGTGTGCGTCACCGCGTGCACGGCAAGATGCACAAGTCGGTCGACGTGGCGCTGCTGCAGGAAAAACTGGGCGGCAGTTGCGGCGTGTGCTGCCAGAAGGTCAGCGAGGCAGAAAGCTTTGCCCGCGGCGGCATCATGGATGTGCTGGTCTCGAACCAGGTGCGTGATCCGGCCAAGATCGACAGGCTGGCCCGCATTCCCAAGCTGGGTGCGCGCACCATCTGCTGCGTCGACGACATCGACAATGTGGCCGACCTGTCCGCGGCGGCTGTCAAGCACGGCACCGAAATCGAGTGCCTGGTTGAGATCGATTGCGGGGCAGGGCGCTGCGGTGTCACCACCACGTCCGACGTGGTGGCGATTGCCAGGGCGATCGATGCTGCTGAGGGTCTGAAGTTCACCGGCATCCAGGCCTATCAGGGCGCCATGCAGCACCTTGACGACTATAATGAGCGCAAGGCCAAGATCGATATTGCCGTCGCCATGGTCAAGGATGCCGTCGATGGGCTTAAAGCGGAAGGCCTTGACTGTGACATCGTCGGTGGCGGCGGTACGGGCTCGTATTATTTCGAAGGCAATTCAGGCGTTTACAATGAGCTTCAGTGCGGCTCGTACGCTTTCATGGATGCCGACTATGGCCGCATCCTCGACAAGGACGGCAACCGCATCGATCAGGGTGAGTGGGAAAACGCGTTGTTCCTGCTCACCTCTGTCATGAGCCACGCCAAGGCCGACAAGGCGATCTGCGATGCCGGGCTGAAAGCCCAGTCGGTTGACAGTGGCCTGCCCGTTATCTTCGGTCGCGACGATGTTGAATATGTCAAATGCTCAGACGAGCACGGTGTCATCGCAGATCCGGACGGCAAGCTGAAAGTGAACGACAAGCTCAAACTGGTTCCCGGGCACTGCGATCCGACCTGCAATGTGCATGACTGGTATGTTGGCGTGCGGAACGGCAAGGTTGAAACGATCTGGCCCATCACCGCTCGCGGTCTGGCATACTGAGGAAAAGATCAATGCTCATTGTTTCCGAAGAAGCCTGCCAGGCGGTCGTGGGCCGCGGCGACGCGTTTGCAGCGGTCGAGAGTGTGTTTTCCGCGATGGCCAGCGGAGATGCCTATAATTTCCCGGTCATCCGGGAAGCAATTGGTCATGCCGACGCCCTGTATGGTTTCAAGTCCGGCTTTGACCGAGCCGGGCTGGTGCTGGGTCTCAAATCCGGCGGCTACTGGCCCGGAAACATGGCCAAGGGGCTGACCAACCACCAGTCGACAGTGTTTCTTTTCGATCCGGACACGGGTCAGCTGCATGCGCTTGTCGGCGGCAATTACCTGACTGCCATTCGCACTGCGGCCGCCAGTTCAGTGTCGATTGCCCATCTGGCCCGCAAGGATGCCAAGGTGCTCGGCATGGTGGGGGCCGGCCATCAGGCAGGATTCCAGCTCAGGGCCGCTGCTGAACAGCGCGACTTTGAAAAGGTCGTGGCATGGAACTTCCATCCCGACATGCTGCCTAACCTTGGCGCTGTGGCCGAAGAAATGGGTTTACCGTTTGAGGCTGTCGAGCGCGAGCAGCTTGGTGCTGAAGCTGACGTGATTATCTCGATTACCTCGGCCCATGACCCGCTGATGATGAAAGACTGGGTGAAGCCGGGCACGCACCTGGCTTGCATGGGCACTGACACAAAGGGCAAGCAGGAAGTGGATCCTGCGCTGGTCGCAGCGGCAACGGTATTTACCGATGAGATCGCACAGTCGACGACGATCGGCGAGGCCCAGCATGCGATTTCGAAAAGGTTGATCAGCGAAGCTGACATCACATCCATCGGTGACGTCATAAACGGTACTCATCCGGGCAGGTCTTCCGACGCCGAGATTACGCTTTTTGACGGGACCGGCGTGGGGCTTCAGGATCTCGCAGTGGCATCGGTTGCCGCCAGGCTGGCAGAAGAGGGCGGCAAGGCGCAGCAAATTCAGCTTTGACGGACGGCAGACAATGAACATCGCGATCATTGGGTTCGGCGCCATCGCCTCTTACGTGTCGGCCAGATTATCGCAAGACGCTGATGTGGTCGTGAACGGGGTGCTATGCCGCACGGGCCGCGAAGCCGCAGCAATCGACGCGCTCGGCTCTGGTGTGACGCCGTTCAATTCAGTGGATGACATTCCCGGCGATACCAACCTGGTCATTGAATGCGCCGGACACTCAGCGCTTGCTGAACACGGGCCAGCAGTATTGCAGCGCGGGATTGACCTGATTTGTACGTCCAACGGGGCGCTTGCCCAGCCTGAGCTGGCGTACAGGCTGGATAAAGCCGCGCGCGCCGGAGGCTCACAGATGGAACTGGTCTCAGGCGCCATAGGAGCCATTGATGCTATTGCTGCGGCCAGTGTGGGCGATATCGACCGGATCGTCTATCGGGGCCGGAAGCCGCCGCAGGGCTGGAAAGGATCGCCGGCCGAAGATGTGGTTGACCTGGATAACCTGACAGAGCCCGTGTGCCACTTTTCCGGCTCTGCCCGCGAGGCTGCGCTGCGCTATCCCAAAAATGCCAATGTAGCGGCAACCGTGGCGCTTGCCGGGCCGGGCCTGGATGAAACCAGGGTCGAACTGGTGGCCGATCCTGAAATAACGGAGAACATTCACGAGATTGAAGTCGAAGGCACTTTTGGCAGGTTGCAGTTCAGAATTGACGGCAAGCCGTTACCGGGAAATCCAAAGTCTTCGGCCCTGACCGCCATGAGCGTTGTGGCGGCGGTGCGCAACCGCATGGCCTATATCAAGATGTGAAGTATCTCGCGGGTGCTTTCAATGAGAGTCTCGGCTGTCGCTGGCAATCTTCTCC
>JABDRA010000452.1 GCA_013041995.1 Anderseniella sp.
GAGATCACCATCGCCTACGGCATGACGGAAACCAGCCCGGTGTCGTTTCAAAGCGATACACGCGATACGCTGGACCGGCGTGTCTCGACGGTGGGACGCATTCACCCGCACGTCGAAGTCAAGATCATCAATGAGGCCGGTGACACTGTTGCTGTTGGCGAACAGGGCGAACTGTTGACACGCGGATACTGCGTGATGAAAGGCTATTGGGGCGATCCGGAGACAACGGCGCAGGCTATTGACAAGGATGGCTGGATGCATACCGGCGATCTTGCTGTTCTGGATGCGGAAGGCTATTGCAACATTGTCGGACGGGTGAAGGACATGTTGATCCGCGGCGGTGAGAACGTCTATCCCCGTGAGATTGAAGAATTTCTGATGAGCCATCCATCGATCCAGCAGGCACAGGTTTTCGGCGTGCCGGATCAGAAATACGGTGAAGAGGTATGTGCCTGGATTGTGCTGGCACCTGGACAGGCGATGTCGCAGGACGATGTCCGCAGCGCCTGCAATGGCCAGATTGCCCATTACAAGATCCCGCGCTATATGCGGTTTGTCAGTGAGTTTCCCATGACGGTCACCGGGAAGCCGCAAAAGTTTGTGATGCGTGACAAAATGATCGAGGACCTCGGATTGAAAGCCGACAAGACCGCATGAGCACCATCAAACCGGAACAACGCGACGTGCTGCTGGTCATCGATGTGCAGAACGATTTCTGTCCCGGCGGTGCGCTGGAGGTACCACGCGGTCATGAAGTCGTGCCGGTCATCAATGAGCTGATCTCGCTGTTTGACCATGTCATACTGACTCAGGACTGGCATCCGCGCGGGCATAGTTCGTTTGCCAGCAGCCATCCCGGCAAGCAACCGTTCAGTGAAATATCAATGGACTATGGTCCGCAAACACTGTGGCCGGATCACTGTATTCAGGGCAGTACGGGTGCTGCCTTCCATGACGGCCTGTTCTGGGCCAAGGCGGAGATGGTCATTCGCAAGGGCTTTCGTTCAGGCATAGACAGCTATTCGGCGTTTTTTGAAAACGACAAGACCACGCCGACCGGTCTGACCGGCTATTTGCGGGAACGTGGTTTTACCCGGGTGTTCTGCGCAGGGTTGGCGTTTGACTATTGCGTTCGCTACTCGGCGGAAGACGCTCAGCGCCAGCGATTTGAAACCTACGTCATCGAGGATGCCTACCGGGCAATAGACATGCAGGGCAGCGCGGCGGTAACCCGGGACAGTTTGTCCGGGCTTGGTATCGGTCTGATCAGTTCAATGGACATTCGCTAGCGCTGATCCATATGCAAATCCTGTTTGGCTGGTATCCGCTTGCTGCAGGGAGTTTGAGAATGAGCGATGATTTCGTCCCGCCATATTCCAAGGGTGTGTTCAGGCTGAGGGCGTTTGCACTGTTGTGTTGTTTTTCCATGACGACAAGCCAGGCGCTGCTTCCAGTTGTGATGTCGGACTATGGGATTTCACAGACAAGCGTTGGTTATGCCATGTCCACGACCGGCATCTCAGTACTCATATTCGGGGTGGTATCAGGGCTTTTCATTTCCAGGTTTGGAGCCTTGGCGGGCGTGGTATCGGGTACGGCCATCATGCTTGTTGCCCATTTGTCGTTCGGTCTGGTATCGCCTAGTGAATGGTCAGTGACGGTATCTCGCTTCGTGCATGGCATAGGTGCTGGTATGGGACTGCCGGCGGCAATGGCATTTGCGACTGTCATGCTGCAAGGCAAAAATGCCACTGCTTATTTTGGCATTTTCACATCAATGATTGCCGGTGCCAACCTTATCGGCCCGCCGCTGGGGGAATGGTATTTGTCCACCTACGGTGCTGACGGATACTTTATTGTGACGGCTGTTCCCGGCGTAGTTTCGTTGGTGATTTTCATCGGGTTGCTGTTCAAGTTTGGTTCCACGCAGATGAGCCGGAAATCGAATATCCATTATTTTTCCTTGCTGAAACGGAGTGATCTTCAATTGCCGTTTATTGGTCTTTTGGTGATCGGGTCGTTTTGGGGTTACGTCATTTCCTTCATCTCTGTGGCTTTTGCAGACAAAGGACTGGCTGTAAGCCTGTTCTTCATACCAATGACCTGCGGCCTGTTCTTCGGACGCTTTGTTGGACTGAAGCTGGCGCGTTCATATAGCAACCATGCCGTGGCACTCACGGCAGTGGTTCTGACGGCAACAGCGTTGTTCGCTACAAGCACGCTGTCCGGCGATGTTGTTTCCGTTGTAGCCGGTGCTGTGTTCGGTTTGGGGTATTCACTGGCCTACCCGACACTCAGCATGTGGATTTCAAATTCAGTGACCGAGGAAATACGTGGTCAGGCTGTTGCGCTGACCAATACGATTTTCAATGTGGTGATGTTTGGCGCTCCTGCCGTCTGCGCCTTCTGGATCGGGTACATCACGATCCTGTCCTATCAGTTCTGGCTGTCCCTGGTTTTGGGTTTGGCTGCGGTGCTGGTCTTTTCTCTGGCTAAGGTCACAAGAGATTCAAGCGAGCCGAAATAAAGCCAACAACAGGCAAACACTCAAAGCTGGACGCCGCGGGTCAGGGCGCCGTCTATGACCAGATTTGTACCCATGGTGAAACTGGACGCGGGGCTGGCCAGGAAAACGATGCCGCGGGCGACTTCTTCAGGTGTTGCCATCCGGCCTGTCGGGTTCTTGGCAATGGCCTGTGCATAGAGATCAGGCATGTTTTGTTCAATATGCTCCCATACGCCACCCTTGAAATAGGTGTTGCCGGGTGACACCGAGTTTACACGGATGTTCTTCGGTGCCAGTTCCAGGGCGAGGCGTTGAGAATAATGCGCAAGGGCTGCCTTGAAAGCCCCATAGGCCGGGCCGGTAAAGTCCACTTCGCGACCGGAGACGGACGCGACGATGACAATAGCGCCGTGGGAGGATTTTCCCAGCAGGGGCAGGGCGGCGTTGACCATCCGCACGGTGTGCATCATGTCCACGCTGAACGCTGATTTCCAGGCGTCTTCATTGTCGTCCACCGCCAGTGCGGAGACATTTGCTACGACGATGTCAATCCCGCCAAGTGCAGCGGCACTTTCCCTGACCCAGCCTTCCAGCGATGCCTTCTCAGCCACATTCACCATTCGACCGATGCTTTTGACACCCTTTTGCGCAAGGCTGGTGGCGGTTTCGTTCACCTCTGCGAGGTTGCGTGCGCAGATCGATACATTGGCGCCTTCATCTGCAAAGATGTCAGCCGCGCGCCGCCCGATGCCCTTGCTGCCGCCGGTGATAATTGCGTTCAGACCTTTCAATCCGAGGTCCATGGTGATTGGTCCTGATTCCAAACTGATGAGACGCGCCGTGATCCAAGCGCCTAAAGGCTGTTGTGAGTACCGTCACACAATGGCTGGCCGGCAGTACGCTTACAGGCGCAGAAGAATTTTCGTCCTGAGGCTTCAGCCCTCCATTTGACCGGCTGCAATCCGGTGCCTTCATGGCTGCCGTCACAGAAGGGTTGTTTCTTCGACTTTCCGCAGGCGCACCAAGAATAGTTTTTGCCGGCTTCCACTTCGACTGCAATCGGCGCCTTATCGGCAATAACTGGATCTGCCATTGTAGTTCCTCCGGTTTGGCTCGTTAGACTTCCTGATCCCACCATATATGAAAAACGCCGGTATACCTGATAACAACCGGGTGTGAGGAGAGCTACTCTACTTTCGGCTTGCACAGTCATCTGCAACGCGTTGGGCTTTGGCAATCTGTCCGGGTGTCATTTTCGACAACAGGTATTGAAAGCGGTTCTTTGCTTCATCCCCACCCTTGGCCGCTGCAAGGCTTAACCACATGTGTGCCTTGACGAAGTCGATGGATACACCCCTGCCACGGGCGTAGGCGTCACCGAGATACATTTGTGCTTCGACGTTTCCCTGGGCGGCTGATTTCTCGAACCAGTGCAAGGCCTGGTCATAGTTCTGGAGTTCAAGATACTTCATGCCGACAACAAGCTGGGAGGCGGCATCGCCCTCCTGGGCACGCTTGAAGCGCTGCGATATCCCTACCGGCTTGTTTGTCTGAGTTGCCGATTGCAGAAAGTATGGGTGCTGCGCCCGATCTGCGCCACCGGTTGCCACTGTCAGTGGTATCGCCATCAGCGAGGCTATGACGACACTGGTCATGGCATTCTTCCTCCTGTGCGAAGAAAAATGATGCACAACACAGGTGAGGCGGTCAAGCCGGCACGCGATGGGTGTCTGGCGGGCGGCGACGCTCAACAATAAACAACCGCTAATTATGCAAACGTCGATTGGCGTTGTATTGGAAGATGAGGTGGTCGAACCAGGCGAGGCCTTGCGGATGCAGCTGCACGACCCCGATGGCGCGGTTCTGGACGTGAGCGCACCGACTGCTCCGGTTGACTGAAATACCTGCCGGCATGCCAGGGCGATCCAGTGGGGTGCTGCCTGCAATGCAGCTCTCACTCAAAACTTAACTAATGGGTTTGGGGCGGTTTTTTGTCGAGATTGTGCGATTTCTGGAGGTGCTGGCCGGTACGATTGAACCGGTCGCCACAATTACCGGGCGCATTAACTTCGAATGATTGTTGAATCGTAACAGCCTGCACTTTGATTCACCTTGGGTAATGGAATAACGGGTCACATCTCACATACGGCAAAAATGTGATGAAAAACCTGTCTGGATCGCCACAATTTGCTATCCCTCAAGGTGAGGTATTGATCCTTCCGGACATGCCTTAATCCATCATGAATTGACCCCGACATCTCCCTGCGACCCGCATGTCACCGCCGCATTGACAGGTCATTTTCCTAGACAGCGGATGGTAGCTGCACGACTTTACTGGCTGCTTAGCGAGCCAGGTGCAGTTCATCAAAACTAAGTGTAACAGGAGACTTAAAATGAAAAAACTTCTCGCAATCGTCCTTGCTACTGGTTTTGCTTCAACCGCAGCGCTTGCTGCTGACTTCACCGCTGTCGACGCCGACCAGAACGGCTCGGTGACCATGGAAGAAGCCAAGGCTGCCATGCCTGAACTCTCCGAAGATGCCTTCAAGGCTGCTGACGGAGACCAGAATGGTGAGCTGAGTGCAGACGAGTTTGCTACAATCCAGGGCTAGCACGAGCCTGCCACTGCAATTGAGTTGGCCCTGCCGGATTTGTTCCGGCGGGGCTTTTTGGTTTTGAGGATTGGGTCGGGGCTATGCCGTCGCATCACAAAACATATTGGGGAGGCCGGCTGCAGGACCCGCCGTGCCAATGTGCTGTTGAAGGACCTCCTGAGACCGCAGCTTTCCCGGCTCCATCCATATCACCGCTCCGGACAGCGTTGAAGAAACTCTCTATGGCTCCCTGCGGTGTGGAGCGATCCGCCCGGGACATTGGCGGGCCGCCGACCTGGTAACGGTGACATGGCATCATCGCTGATAGTGGTCAATTCGGGAAGGGGATTTACCGGTGTCCCGGTTCTTCGGTCTGTCCTGTCTGCCTGACCGCTTCATCTATCATTGCCGTGAATGCGGTCGCAACAATATCGACCGAACCGGGGTTGGTTTTCATGCGGTCGTCCAGCTGATCCAGCAAGGTGGCAATGTCTGTTTCAGCTGCGGCAAGCATCCGTTTCGAAGGTGTTCGTATCTCCGACAACACTGCCCGGGCAATCTTGAGACACAGGACCTTTTCCTTATCGGCTATGACGTTCCAAAGCGCATCGGCATTGTTCTGGTCCGGCGCAGGTGCTGACGGATAGAGAACATTGGCGACGGCCATGCCGAGCTGTTTTTCCATAGTATCTGCCTTTTTCGGATCAGTTGCGGTAGATAATCTATTCCACGAACTCCACTATGGTCCCGGGTGATACCAGTTGCGCCAGCTGTTTTGCATCCCAATTCGTCAATCGGACGCACCCGTGTGACTGGTCCTTGTCAATTTTTGACGGATCCGGCGTGCCGTGGATGCCATAAGTGGGTTTGCTGAGGTCGATCCACACATTGCCCACAGGGCCGTTGGGACCCGGCGGCAGTGTGAGTGGCTCTGTATTGTCGCCCTGGGTGAAGTTAATGTCCGGATTGTAGCTATAGGTCGGGTCGATTGCGACCGCGCGCACCTCGACGGTACCGGACGGACTCGGCGTTTGCCTGCTGCCGACCGTTGCCGGGTAGTG
>JABDRA010000453.1 GCA_013041995.1 Anderseniella sp.
CCAATGACACATCCAACCCAGCAAAGTATTCCACGGTCTTTCTCCTCTTCCAAATAAGCCGATCATATCGGCCTCCATTGAAGAACAGCCAGACCATTACCCCATGTTGAAAAACTCCACTTTTGCCTCTGGTCCAAAAATTTCTGCCTCATAGAGATGGTTTTGGAAATTTTGGCTGAGGGGATAGCTAGTTTTCCGTTGTTGCGACCCTGAAGCGCCTGTGAGTCGGGATGAGCAAATTAAGTGGCGGTTTTTCGTATTTTGCTCCGATAGCGAAAATATCAAACATCGCGATTTTGTAGTTTTTCAACAGAATAAGCTCTTAGTTGCCATTCGGTCTGCAAACTCCAACGACAGCAATGCGCCATACTGACATCAAAGCATAATTTTCAGCGCAATATCGAACTGTGGCAAATATGTCACAACTTTGAAAAAAAGATGCCGGTGCGCCATATTCTTGTTGCAATTAAAAAAACCTTTCGCCAAGCTTATCGAAAGATCGCGCACAGCGGCAAATTCAACAGACCATTTAGCAGGGGTCAAACAGATGAAAAAGTACCTTTTGGGCACAATTGCCGCCCTTTCTCTCAGTGCATTCGCGTCCACATCCCACGCCGCAGACCTGATGGATTATCCAGTCGAGTATGACTGGGCAGGTATCTACGGTGGCGGCCATCTCGGCTACGTAGGTCTTTATCCGAACCCGTCGGCTCCGGGCCTCGTACAGGCTGATGCGGAAGGCGTCATGTACGGCTTCCAGGTGGGCTACAATATGCCCGTATCCTCAGGCTTCCTCGTTGGTCTGGAGGCGGACTGGTCTGGAATGGGCGTCCACGAAACCGCTCCGTGTACTAATCCCGCATTCACTTGTCGTTCTGGTGCTGATTGGGGTGCGTCGGTGCGTGCTCGGATCGGTATGACAATGGACAATGTACTACTGTACGGCACAGGCGGTGTGGCATTCCTCAACTACTCTGGCAACACGACGGCGCTCGCTGGTCCCACCGTATTTGCTGACGAGGATATCCTGGTGGGCTGGACCGCAGGTGCTGGCGTCGAGTGGGGCTTGTCCCACAGCATAAGCCTTGGTCTCGAAGGCCGATATTCCGATTTTGGAAGCGCGACCCTCAACTACGATATTCCATACGGCGTTGACCCGGAAATGGTTACGGTCAAAGCATCAATCAACTTCAAGCTCGGCGACTGGCTGAAATAGAGATAGATCGAAATAGGTCTGTACCTTTGCAAAACTTGGCCCCGATAGGGGCCTTTTTTGTGCTATTTTTTCTAAGGCAGCTTTGTCCTGTGTGGATGGCTCGCTTTTTGCAAGTCCTATTTTGTGATTGATACATTGTCAGAAGCAGTCTTGTGTTCGGCCTGTTGACGCGACGCACGTGGCCGCTGGCCCTCCCTCTCGGCGATGCTTGCATCGCCTGCCGGGCAGTGGATGGTTTCCACCAACCAAGCCCCATTCCGCACATCGAACAGCAAGCGTTCAGGACAAAGCACGGGGCGTCTTGGTTTTAGGGCTGACAAAGTTCCATCACTTCATTGGTCTTGCAAACTCTTGTTTTTAGATTGTTGTGTTCAAACGGTTCTCACTGTGTATGGCTCATTGCGGCTAAGCACGGCCCAGATCATGCGGGCAGTTTTGTTGGCCATAGCAACCGCTGCCACTCTGCTTGGCTTGCGTGACAGGATGTCTGCAAACCATGGGTCGAACTTTTCTGGCTTCGACCTGATGGACCGAATACGGGACGTCATGCCCAGGACCAATAAACGGCGTATGTATTGATCCCCCATCTTCGAGATGTGGCCTAAGCGTTCCTTTCCGCCACTTGATTTGTTGAGCGGGGTCAGTCCCAACCAAGCGGCAAACTCTCTGCCATTGTTGAACTGCTTGCCGCTGCCGACCGTCGCTACGATTGCTGAGGCTGTGATCGGACCGACACCGGGTATCGTCCGCAGCAGTGCAACGCGTTTCTCGCGCTTGGCAATCTGAGTCATATGCCGGGAAAGACGTAAGATCTTGGAATGTAGGAACAACAGTTGATCGCACAGATCAATGATAACCTCTTCAGCGTCGTTTGGCAGGTTAGACGGTCCTTCATTCACGCAGTCCTTGGCAAATTGCAGGGCGTGATAAACGCCTTGAGGCAAGATGATACCAAACTCCGCCAACTGTGCCCGTAGCATATTGATGGTCTGCGTACGTTGCCTGACGATAAGGTCGCGCGTGCGGTGGACAGCAAGTATCGCCTGTTGTTCTGGTGTCTTTACCTCAACAAATCGCATTGTTGGCCGGGTGACTGCCTCGCAAATGGCCGCTGCATCAACGGCATCTGATTTGCCACGCTTGACGTATGGCTTCACATACGCGGGTGGGATCAGCTTCACGCTATGACCCAGTTTGATCAGTTCGCGCGCCCAGTGGTGGCTCGTTCCACATGCTTCAATGCCGATCAAACATGGTTCGATGCGTTCGAAAAATGCAAGGACTTGCCCCCGTCTCAGAGCGCGGTTGAAAACAACCTCGCCATGATCATCGATACCGTGGACTTGAAAAACGTTCTTCGCCAAATCAAAGCCGATTGTTGTAGCTTGCATTGGGTGGCTCCTCTCATAAGCAGTTCATGACAACTACACTATGGCGCATTGCGACGCCGGATGATGCAGGAGCCATCCACCCCATCCGCAGAGCTGCCGTTGGTGCAGGTCGCTGTGAATTTCCGCTATCCACCCATAGTGACCTGCCACTCCTGACGACCTACCCTGAGCGATATGTCGAACGAAGCCTGGACCAACGAAGAGAACGACCTGATCGTTGCGGATTATTTCGCGATGCTGGCCGACGATGTTCGGGGACGCACCTACAACAAGACGGAACACCGGCGCCGGTTGCTGCCACTTTTGCGAAACCGGTCGGAAGGGTCGGTTGAGTTCAAGCATCAGAATATCAGTGCCGCTCTCAAGGGGTAGGGCGAGGAATGGATTCCCGGTTACAAACCGGCCATTAATTTCCAGGAAGCATTGACCGACGCTGTGGCGCGATGGCTGGCGCGCAATCCTCAGTGGCTGGGCAGAGAGCTGGAACGCGAACATGCGGACGGGATGGCCGACACGGCAAGGCTCTGGATCGGGCCTGCGCCGACGCTAAGTAACCAGCCGCCTCCACAAGAACTTCAACAAATGCTCCACATTTCCCGCAAGTTCGATGTAGCCGAACGCGATGAACGCAATCGTCGGCTGGGCCGGGCGGGCGAGGAACGTGTGCTTGCACACGAACGCGTCACGCTCGGCATCGCGGGACGCGACGACCTGGCCCGACGGATCCGCTGGGTGTCAGAAGAAGACGGTGACGGGGCAGGGTATGATATCGCCAGCTTCGAACCGGATGGCCAGACCCGGCTGATCGAAGTAAAGACTACCAATGGGTGGGACCGTACGCCGTTCCATATCTCGCGAAACGAACTGGCGGTGTCCGATGAACGGCGCGCCGAGTGGTGCCTGTTTCGGCTCTGGAATTTTTCGCGGGCACCGAAAGCCTTCGAGTTACGACCACCGCTTGACGCCCATGTTTCCCTGACCGCGACAAGTTTTCAGGCCAGTTTCCGCTGAGAGGTCGCAGAACGCCGAAATCCAGACAACTGGCCTAAGCATCACGAATTGGTGAGTGCGGTTTATCGTATCATCAGCCATCCGTGCCTCGAAAGTTGCCGTAAATGCACTATATCTGTTCGCTATGATGACCGGTTCGTTTTGATCGAACAATCAACCAACCGCACACACGATAGGTGAAATCTGTATGACTGACCTCCTGCTTAACCGCCGCACTCTCCTCGCCGCTGGCGTGACGTGGGCTGGCGGGCTTCTTGTTCCTGCTGTTTCCGCCCATGCCCAGAGCCTGGCAGCGACACCTTCTATGCGGGGTGGATCGAACAACTACCTGCCCAACGCACCGGTTGTGGAACGGATCGGCGGCGGGGGGTTCCTGATGACCGGCACGGTGCGGCGTGCAGGTGATGGCGCGCCGCTTGCCGGGCAACGCATTCAGATCTGGGCGCACACAACCGAAGGGCACGAGCGCGACCCGCACAGCCATGGCGCCACGCTGACCGATGAAAACGGCGTGTTTCGCATGGAGATGCCGCAGATCGTGCCCGCCTTCGGCCAGCCGCACGGTCATCTTGCCTATGACAGCGGTGACTACAAAACCGTGTTTCTGCGCCCCATCATGGCGAGCGCACAAGACAAGACCCTGAACGCGGATTTCGTGCTTCAGCCGGCCTGACGCCATTGGGCGGAAACTGATGAGCCGAGCTCGCATGACCCTGATCTGGGCCGCCCTCGCGTGTGCCCTTGCTGTGCCGATAGCCGCTGCGGCGGCGAGCCCACTGCTGGCCTGGCGGGACCCGATTTACATTGCAGCCGGTTTCGCCGGTATTGTGGCGATGTCCCTGATGCTCTTGCAGCCCCTCCTAATGGGCAGGTATCTGCCAGGTATTCCGGTGCGCCGCTACCGGCAGATTCATCGTGGCATCGGAGGCATTCTGGTCGCGTCGTTGGTGATCCATGTCGCCGGCCTCTGGATTACCAGTCCGCCGGACGTGATTGACGCGCTGCTGTTCGACAGTCCCACGCCGTTCTCCACCTGGGGTGTGATTGCCATGTGGGCCGTCTTCATCACCGGGTTCCTGGCCATGCTCCGAAAGCCGTTGCGCATCCGGCCCGGTACATGGCGCATTGTGCACACGGCGCTGGCGGCAGTGATCGTCGTCGGCAGTGTTGTCCACGCCATGCAGATCGAAGGGACAATGGAGACTGTATCGAAATCGGTCCTGTGCGCGCTTATCCTGATTGCGACCGTGAAAGTGATAACCGACCTACGCGTCTGGACAATCCTAAATCGCCGGGCCGGGTAGGTTCTCGGTGTCGGTTATGCCGGCCATTTCGTCCATGACCCAGGTGCGGAAGGCTTCGATGGCCGGTTCGTTGCGGCGCGCGTCCAGGCACACGATGAAGAACGAGTAGTTTGTCTTCAGGCGCAGATCGAATGGGGCCACCAGGCGGCCGGCGCGGATGTCGGGTTCGGCCAGGCTGGTGCGGCCCAGCACCACGCCGCCGCCGCTCATCGCGGCATCGATCGCATGGTCTGCCACGTTGAAATGAAGCCCTGAGCGGCCCGGATCGACATTGGTGACACCTGCCGCCTTCAGCCAGTCGGCCCAGGTCTGCAGCACGAAGAAGCCCTGGTGGGTGTCGTCATGGATCAGCGTGTGGTGCTGCAGGTCTTCAGGTTTGCGGATGGCGTTCGGGCCTTCCAGCATGGACGGGGCACACAACGGGGTCATGAATTCGTCCGTCAGCTTGACCGAACAGTGGCCGGGGTATTCACCGGGGCCGAAGCGGATGGCGATATCGATATCATCCATCTCAAGGTCCGACTTGGTCACAGATGCTGAAATGCGCGCATCGATGTTGGGGTGGCGGGCAATGAACCGGTAGAGCCTCGGGCTGAGCCACTTGGCGGTAAAGGCAGGGCCTGCCGCGATGGTCAGCACATTGGTCTGCTGGCGGCGGCGCAACTGGCGCATGGTGCGGTGCAGCTGTTCAAACGCTTCATGAATGCCGGGCTGGATCAGGCGGCCGTTCTCGGTCAGCTCCACCGCCCGGTTGAGCCGGTTGAACAGTTTCAGGCCGAGATGGTCTTCCAACTGGCGGATCTGGTAGCTCAGCGCAGCCGGCGTCACCGACAATTCCTCTGCCGCTGCCTGAAAGCTCATCAGGCGCGATGCGGCTTCAAAAGCTTTCAGCGCGGTTAAGGGGGGAAGACGTTCTGCCATGGTCACCAACAAAATTTATTTAACTGATGAGCAGAATAACTCGTTTGCGCAACACAATGGAAGTCCCTATTTTCAGTTTCATCAGATGAAGGTGCGCCCAGCAAACAAGTTCCACCCAAATAGGTGCACCTTCAGAAAAAACAAAGGAATTCAGTGTTATGAAGGCACAGAACACAAATATCGACGCGGATGTCATCGACTTCTACATGCGCAAGGCACACTCCGAGCGCTCGGAAGCATTCACCAGTGCGCTTGGCGGTCTGGCCGGAATGGTAAAGAATATCTTTACCGCTCCTGAAGCCGGCAACATGGCCCGCGGCCACTAGAGCAACATGGGTTCAAATGAACCCATAAAGTT
>JABDRA010000197.1 GCA_013041995.1 Anderseniella sp.
GTCCACCGTTAAACGGCACGGAGACCTTGTGACCGGCATCGGCAGCCGCTTTCTCGATTGCCGCGGCACCACCCAGAACCAGCATGTCGGCCATGGAGACTTTCTTGCCGAAGCCCTTGCGGACTTCTTCCAGTTTGCCGATCACCTTTGCCAGCTCCTGCGGATTGTTGACTGCCCAGTCCTTCTGCGGGGACAGGCGCACACGTGCACCGTTGGCGCCACCGCGCATGTCTGAACCGCGGTAGCTTGAGGCCGAGGCCCAGGCCGCACGCACCAGTTCAGGTACGGTCAAACCGGACTGCATGATCTTCGCCTTCAGGCTTTTGGCCTCAGCAGCGCTCGGCGTGTGTTCCGCCGCGGGCACCGGATCCTGCCAGGAGAAGACTTCGTCAGGCACTTCGCTGCCGGCGTAGCGGGCACGCGGACCGAGGTCGCGGTGCGTCAGTTTGAACCACGCCCGTGCGAATGCCTGGTCGAACTCCTTCGGGTTGGCCAGGAACCGTTCGGAGATCTTGCGGAAACCCGGGTCCATCTTCATCGACATGTCGGTGGTCAACATAATGGGCGGATTGCGCTTGTCTTTCACGTGAGCGTCAGGCACTGCCGTGTGTGCGCTCTTGTCCTTTGGCACCCACAGTGTGCCGCCACCCGGCGATTTCGTCTTCTCCCACTCGAATCGCATCAGGTTGTCGAGATACAGAATGGACCAGGCGGTCGGCGTCTGGGTCCATGCGCCTTCCAGGCCGGAGGTCATGGTGTCTTCGGCATTACCCTTGCCGCACTTGTTTTTCCAGCCAAACCCCTGTGCCTCGATTGCTTCCGCGGCCGGCTCCGGTCCGATGCAATCGCCTTTCACGGCACCGTGCACTTTGCCGAGCGTATGACCGCCGGCGATCAGCGCGACGATCTCCTCGTCGTTCATTGCCATGCGACCGAACGATTCGCGAATATCACCCGCCGCCGACACCGGGTCGTGATTAGCATTGGGCCCTTCCGGGTTCACATAGATCAGGCCCATGTGCACGGCGGCCAGCGGCTTTTCAAGTTTGCCGTCCTTGTCATAACGCTTGTCATTGCCAAGCATCTTTGTTTCCGCGCCCCAGTAAACCAGGTCGGCTTCCCAGTCGTCCACGCGTCCGCCGGCGAAACCCAGTGTCTCGAAACCCATGGATTCCAGTGCGACGTTGCCGGCCAGGATCATCAGGTCGGCCCAGGATACGTTGCGGCCATACTTTTGCTTGACCGGCCACAGGACACGGCGCGCCTTGTCGAGATTGGCGTTGTCGGGCCAGCTGTTGAGCGGCTCGAAACGCTGCTGGCCGCCATCGGCGCCGCCGCGGCCGTCATGCACGCGGTAGGTACCGGCGCTGTGCCAGGCCATGCGAATCATCAGGCCGCCGTAATGGCCCCAGTCGGCCGGCCACCAGTCCTGCGAGGTCGTCAGTGTCTTCTCAATATCGGCTTTCAGCGCTTTCAGGTCGACGCTGGCGAATGCCTTGGCGTAGTCAAAATCATCGCCGTAGGGGTTAGAGCGCGCGTCGTGCGCACGCAGTTGCTCCAGATCCAGCAGATCAGGCCACCAGAACTGATTCGACTTCGTGTCGGCCGCGGCATGTGCCGTGCCGGTCACCAGTGGTGCTGACATCATTGCCGCGACCAGCGCAGCAGCGAGTTTCATTTTCCTGTGCATTGAAGTACTCCTCGTTGTTTCAGTCACCTGAACGTGCAGGTGTGATAAATCGGGTTGCATTGTAGCACTCACCGAGCAGGTGCCAGGGCATTGGACCAGGCCGATGCCTGCCCCTCACACACCCCGCGCTTCTGTCCTGACGGTGATTACCTGCTGTGAGCATAGGCAGGCCTGTACTATTTATCAAATTTATGATTACAATCATAGTGATTGTCATTATCTAAGAGCGCGCGTCATGACTTTGACAGAATTGCGTTACATCGTTGCTGTTTCCCGTGAGAAACATTTTGGCCGCGCGGCCCGTGCCTGCCACGTGAGCCAGCCGACACTCAGCATCGCCATCAAGAAGCTGGAAGAAGAGCTGGGCGTCCAGTTGTTTGAGCGCAAGGCCAGCGAAATCACCATCACGCCGGTCGGCGAACGCATCATCGAACAGGCACAGCGCACACTTGAAGCGGCCGATGGCGTCAGGCTCGCCGCCCGGGAAGGCAAGGACCAGCTATCAGGACCGGTCAGGATCGGCGCCATCTACACGATCGGCCCCTACCTCTTTCCGGACCTCATTCCGCGCCTGCGCCAGCATGCGCCGGGCATGCCGCTGGTCATCGAGGAAAAC
>JABDRA010000461.1 GCA_013041995.1 Anderseniella sp.
GATCTCCTCCGCCATGGACACGGTGACCGAGGCGGAGATGGCGATCGCCATGGCGCAGGCCGGCGGTCTCGGTGTCGTGCACCGCAATATGGACCCGGAACTGCAGGCCAACGAGGTTCGCCAGGTCAAGAAATTTGAAAGCGGCATGGTGGTCAATCCGATCACTATTCGTCCGGAGGCCACGTTGGGTGAACTTCATGAACTCAAGGCTTTGCACAGGATTTCCGGTATCCCGGTTGTCGATGACAACGGCAAACTGGTCGG
This sequence comes from Anderseniella sp., assembly GCA_013041995.1. Classification (GTDB taxonomy): domain Bacteria; phylum Pseudomonadota; class Alphaproteobacteria; order Rhizobiales; family Aestuariivirgaceae; genus Anderseniella. The sequence goes on from JABDRA010000461.1 coordinate 265, forward strand.
TATTATCACCAACCGCGACGTTCGCTTTGAGGATGACCTGAACCGCAAGGTTGGGGATCTGATGACCCGTAATCTGGTCACGGTGAAGGACGGCGTCGACAAGCATGAAGCCCGCAAGCTTTTGCACAAGCACCGCATTGAAAAACTGATTGTCGTTGATGACGACTTTCACTGCACCGGCCTGATCACCGTGACGGATATGGACAAGGCCGCCCTGCACCCCAATGCGGTCAAGGACGAACAGGGCCGTTTGCGGGTGGCGGCAGCGACCGGAACCGGCGAGGCCAACTATGCCCGGGCTGAAATGCTGATCGATGCAGAGGTTGACCTTGTTGTGGTCGACACCGCTCATGGCCATTCGCAATATGTGCTGGATCAGGTGCGGCGTATCAAGAAACTGTCCAACAAGGTGCAGGTTATCGCCGGCAATGTTGCCACTGCCGATGCCACCCGTGCGCTGATTGATGCAGGTGCCGACGCCGTCAAGGTCGGCATCGGGCCCGGATCCATTTGCACCACCCGCATTGTTGCCGGTGTCGGGGTGCCGCAACTCACCGCCATAATGGACTGCGCCGAAGGGGCAAAGGAAACCGGTGTGCCGGTGATTGCCGATGGCGGCATCAAGTTTTCCGGTGATCTGGCCAAGGCGCTTGCTGCCGGCGCGTCGTGCGCCATGATCGGCAACCTGCTGGCAGGTACCGATGAGAGCCCCGGCGAGGTTTACCTTTATCAGGGCCGCTCCTACAAATCATACCGTGGCATGGGGTCGGTCGGTGCCATGGCGCGCGGCTCCGCTGACCGCTATTTCCAGCAGGAAGTGAAGGACCAGCTCAAGCTGGTGCCGGAAGGCATTGAAGGCCAGGTGCCCTACAAGGGACCGGTAGGCGCCGTGCTGCACCAGTTGGCCGGCGGTCTTCGCGCTGCAATGGGGTACACCGGATCAGCGACCATCGAGGATTTGCAGACGAGGGCGGAATTCCTGCGGATTTCCGGTGCGGGTCTTCGCGAAAGCCATGTTCACGACGTGCAGATCACGCGCGAGTCACCAAATTACCAACGTCAGGGCTGAGGCGTGATGACCAACCCGCAATTGCTTGTGCTGGCAGCTGGTGCACAGGCCTTGCTGACCATTGTGGTGTTGCTGGTACTCGGTGCCCGGCGCCGCACTGCTTACAAGACGGGAAAAGTTGGCAAGGAGGCGATGCTCAACGACCGGGTGTGGCCGCCTTATGTGTTGCAGGCCAGCAATAATTACAAAAATCAGTTCGAGATACCGGTCCTGTTCTTCGCTGCTGTTGCAACAGTACTTGCTATTCAGGCTGCAACTGTGATGTTTGTCTGGCTGGCATGGGGGTTCGTCGCAACCCGGATTGTCCATTCTGTGTGTCATTGCGGGTCAAACAATTTGCCGGTCCGTTTCATCAGCTTTTTCGCCAGTGTCATTGCAGTCACCATCATGTGGGCCTTGTTGGCAGCACATGCTTTTTCAACAGGAACCACCTGATGCATCTGTCTGGCAGGCTCGCCGCCGCTATCGAGGTTATCGTCGACGTGACCGACCGGCACCGCCCGGTGAACGGGGCCTTGTCCGATTGGGGCAAGGCGCACCGGTTTGCCGGTTCCAGCGATCGCGCGGCCATCGGTAACATTGTGTATGACATCATGCGCCAGCGCGCTTTGCTCGCGGCGATGATGGGTTCGGACACACCGCGGGCACTGGTGCTTGCCTGTGCCGTCCGGCTGATGAACATCACCGTGGAAGAACTGGCTGAACTATGTGTGTCAAAACATGGTCCCGGGGAATTGACACCGGCTGAAACCGAAGCCTTGTCGTCCGGGGCATCCGCGGATGCGTCCCCAGATATCCAGGCCAATATCCCGGACTGGCTGATGCCATCCTTTAAAAAGGCGTTTGGCGGTGAAGCCGTGCGCCAGGGCGAGGCACTCAGCGTTCGTGCGCCGGTGGATATCCGGGCCAATTTGCTCAAGACAACGCGGGACAAACTGCTCGGCCAGTTGTCGAAATTCGACGCAATGGAAGCACCGTTTGCACCTGATGCCATTCGCATTGAAGTACCCGAAGGCCTGAAGCGTACGCCCAACCTTGAAGCCGAGCCATCGTTCCAGCGTGGCGCATTTGAAATACAGGATGCGGCATCGCAGATCGCAGCGCGCATGTGTGCGGTGGAGGCAGGCCAACAGGTCGCCGATATCTGTGCAGGGGCAGGCGGCAAGACGCTGGCACTGGCATCAGCCATGGGCAACAAGGGCCAGATACATGCCTGGGATGCCGACAAGAACAGGTTGAAGCCGATCATCGCACGGCTCAATCGGGCAGGAGTTCACAATGTCCAGGTCATTCCGGCCGACGAGCCGGAAAAGCTTGATGACATTGCAGGCCGTATGGATCGTGTACTGGTCGATGCTCCCTGTTCCGGGTCCGGTTCCTGGCGGCGCAAGCCCGATGCCAAATGGCGGCTGACGCCAGAAAGCCTGATCAACCGTGGTGATGATCAGCGCGCCGTACTGGCCCGTGCCGCCCCGCTGGTCAAACCGGGTGGCCGGCTGGTCTATGTGACGTGTTCATTGTTGCCGGAAGAAAACACCGACCAGATCGACGCGTTTCTTACGTCCAATACGGAATTCTCCATTCTTCCTTATGCCGATGTATGGCGTGAGTGTCTCCCCGGTGATCCGCCTGCCTCGTCCGACGGCAGCACCGACACACTGTTGTTGTCACCGGCAGATCATAATGTGGATGGCTTCTTCATCGCCGTGATGCAGCGGCAGGGTTAGTGTTGTGAACTGTACCAGTGTTGCAAAAATACAACACATTGGAAATTTCTCATCCAGCCACTTGGCAAGCCCGTCTTGTCTGTGGCATAGGCCGTCATCCAATTGAAGGAGTAACGCACATGCTATTCGATCGCCAATACGCGATGCCGATTGCTGCGACAGGTAAACCGCCTGCCGCATGCGCTGCCCTTATGCCCGGAGCTGCTACTGCAGTTTTCTGAGCCTTGCGCGGCGCCAGCCGGCATCTCTGACATCTGGAAACAGATAACAACTGTCCCGACCTGTCGGGCCTGGGTGTTCGTTCGTTTGCGCGTACGTTTTCCAGGCCACGACCGGTTGGACATTTGCAATGAACCGGAGTTGACGCAGCATGGATATCCGTGATGCCAACGAAATTATCTCCTGCCTGCCGAAGGAGCGAACTGTTTATCGTTATTGCAACGATGAATATGCCGCTCGACTGCTGGCCCCAAAACTGGGCTCCACTGGTGTGCCGGTCCGTGAAATCCGGGCCAGCCGCTGGGGGCGTCTGCTTGATCGCAAGCCTGTTGCGACAGTGCTGAAACACTGTGGCGCGGCTACCCTGTGTAACCATGACTTGCTGGGCATGCCCCGCGAGAACGACCGGGCTTATGTCCTCACCCTTGGATTGTGGGGATGGCGGGGAGGTGACCGCAGCTACTATCAGACCTCGCGGCGTGGAGTGAAC
>JABDRA010000466.1 GCA_013041995.1 Anderseniella sp.
GTTCACGCCCATCGCGATGATGATGCCGATAGTGGCGATCATGAAGAAGGTCGCCAGGCCCGACAGGTTGCGCTTGGTGACATATCCAAACAGGCTGGTGGCGCCGAACGTGGCAGCGGCAATACCGAATGCCTGGACAACCATACCGGGAGCGACCCCCATATAATGCCCGACCATCGGTGCAATGCCGACACCCCACAGAGCGCAGTAGCCCCAGAAAGCACCATGGGCAACAGCCGCACTGTTAGAGAATATCAGGCGAGGAGCCAGAAAGCCCATGCCCAGAATACCGATGAAGAACACCCATCTGAGCGATGACGCCAACTGCAGCAATGCAGGTGAAGACGCCACAAACAGTGTAATGATAGCCGTAGCCGCCACACCGAGCGCCATGTAATTGTAGACGCCAAGCATGTAGGACCGCAGGCCCTCGTCAATCTCTTGCGCCCGCCTGCCAGCAGGTGCCTGGGATTGGTATTTAAGGTCTGCCATTTTCAACTCCCTTGGAGAATGGATTAATACAGGATTGAATATGAGGACAAACTGCATGCCTGACAAGTCCGGTCAGGATTAAGTTTTGTTTAAGGTGCTTACCTTGGAGCATTCTGCACTTAGATAGTTACACAATTGTTCATGAAGCGTGCCAATTTGACATCAAGATCTGTTATCCCGCCCGCATCATGCGTCGCAAGCGTTACTTCGACGGTTTTGTAGACATTACTCCATTCAGGATGATGGTCGAGCTTTTCCGCCTGCATGGCGACGCGGCTCATCCAGCCGAATGCCTCGTTGAAATTTTTGAATACGAAGGTTTTCGAGATTGCATCACGACCATCCACCTCGGCCCACCCTGTAAGGTCCGCCAATGCTTTGTCCCGGTCCGGGCCTTGAAGTTTTTCTGCCATTACTGATGATCCTTTACAATTTTTACAGCAAGGTTATCCAAAACTCTCATGAAAAGCATCCTTCTCGTCTGCCTCGGAAACATTTGCCGCTCACCCATGGCAGAAGGCGCGGTGCGCCTGGCTCTCGACAAGACCGGCCTGACCCACATAGAAACAGACAGCGCCGGCACCAGCGGCTGGCATGTCGGCAGTCCGCCCGATGCGCGCGCCGTCAAGGCTGCCTTGATGCGCGATATGGACATATCCGGCCAGCGAGCCCGGCAGATCGACGCCGCCGACTTCGACCGGTTCGACATCATCGCCGCCATGGACCAGAACAACTATGCCCGTCTTCGCGAACTGCAACCCGATGGTTCGACGGGCCGGGTACATTTGTTCCTGGAATTCGCCGGAGAACTCCCCGTTCGCGAAGTGCCCGACCCCTATTACGGCCGTGAAGACGGATTCGACCACGCGCTTGACCTGATAGAACAGGCAGCCCGTGGCCTAGCCCATTATATCGCTGCCCGCGCCAAAGGATAAACTTCTTCGCGCACATAGGGCCCGCCACCGCGCGATGACCGCGCGGAAAACAGCACAAACTGGCTGACATCGAAGGCCCGTGAACGATACAGGTTATGGGCGCTGACATAAGACTGGACCTGTCTTGGTATGGCTCCGCGCAAGCGGGCAATTGTGACATGCGGGGTGAATTTACGCTGCTCCGGCGGCATGCCCAATGACTGGCAAACCCGCTCATGCATAGCCTGCAAGCGCCGAAGGTCCGGGCTTTCCTCAACTTTCACATAGAGAGAATGAGGTTTCCTTGTGCCAAACACCCCGATGCCCGAAAGCCCGATAGTGAAGGCGGGCATCGCAACGACGCGTTGCAGTTCGCCCGTCAGCTCATCAGCCGCGCGGTCGGGAATATCGCCGACAAACCGCAAGGTGAGATGGTAGTTGTCCGGATCAATCCAGCGGGCACCTTCAATGCCGCCTTTCATGATTGCCAGATCCTGGCCCACATCTGGTGGTAGTTCTACGCCAGTGAACAGTCGAGGCATGATAAGTCCCTCCTGTGCTATCGCCGAATCAGTGTCGCATCTAAAGGCTAAACCTCAGCACATGACAATCTCAAGTCACGATGTTAGCGAGCGTACAAGCTTGTCGACCATTGGCGACAACCGCTCAACAATAACGGCAGTCCCAGCCGCATTCGGGTGAATACCGTCCGCCTGATTTAATTTCGGATCAGCCGCGACCCCGTCCAGAAAGAAAGGATACAGCTCCACATCGTGCTTTTCCGCCAGTTTCGGGTAAATTGCATTGAAGGCGGTTTCGTAATCCTTGCCCATATTGGGCGGCGCCAGCATGCCGGTCAGCAAAACGGCAATGCCACGTTGCCTGAGGCGGGCAAGGATCGCATCGAGGTTCTTTGCGGTTTCTGCCGGCGAGATACCTCGCAGCGCATCGTTGGCGCCCAGTTCGACAATCACCAGACCGGAACCATCAGGGACAGACCAGTCAATTCGCGACAAACCGCCCTTGCTGGTGTCTCCCGACACGCCTGCATTGACAACCTCGACATTCAACCCGTTTGCCTTCAGCCGTTGTTCCAGGCGCGTTGTAAAGGCATCGTCCGGCGGCAGGCCATACCCGGCGGTTAGGCTATCGCCCAGGGCAACAATAGAGAAGGGTTGTTCCGCCGATACAGGCGTCGCCAGAGGTATCAGGGAGGCTGCCGCCAGCAGTTTTATGGCTTGGCGTCGCGAATATGATTGCATGATACGTCGGAATCCCTTGCATGATTACGTCTGGTACACACATAGAAACTGAAACTCTCCGCAACAAGACGTGGTCTGAATCGAACATACAAACGTTAGGAAGCTCATGGACGCTCGCGTAGACAAAACCGAAATCGGCATTTCCGGAGTTCCCGGCAAGGGTAAAGCGGTGCGCCTGGATGGCGTGCAGGTCACCCTGTCGTCGCGTGCCGGTCCTGTTGAAATTCTCAAAGGCATCGATGTTGCCATCTCAAACGGGGAAGCGGTTTCCATTATCGGCCCGTCAGGCTCCGGCAAGACAACGCTTCTGATGGTGATTGCCGGTCTTGAAGCGGCAACCGGCGGCACCGTTGAGGTGGCATCAAAAAGCCTGAACGGGCTCACTGAGGACCAGCTGGCAG
>JABDRA010000203.1 GCA_013041995.1 Anderseniella sp.
AATCAGTTTCTGCTGACGCCATTACCACCCCCGCCAACATTGATTTGAAATACGCCTGGCGGTGTCCCGCCGCTCACACCGCGCCATGCGCTTGAACACACGTCGCGCTCCAACGCACCAATCCCATTTGCAAAGGAGCTCAGAATTTGACCCCGGGTTCTTTCGCAGGTGCATACGGTTAACTTTACATCGCCAGCGCCTGCAAAATCGTTAACCGAAACCAAATACTGGTGCGCGCCGGCCAGACCGGCACCCACATAAACCTGTACCTGCTCAACAGCATCGTCTGCAACTCGGCAAAACTCTTCCGCTTCTCTGACGTTTGAACTAACCGCGTCTGAGACCGCAATTGTAAGGGCTGGATCCTGATTATAGCTGGCAAGGAAGGCTTCCACGCTTTGTGCGTGTACAACACCTGAGAACAGCGCAAGACCCATCGCACTCGATACTATCAGTTTGATCGACATCGCCGCCCACCTTTTATCTAGCCTATCATGGCTATTAACCCAGCCGAATCACGGCTTTGAAATCCGCAGTTACTAAATTGCGTCAATGTTTGATTATACCAACTGGTAACTAACGAATGATTTACAGATTGATCTGCATACGCCTTACCCTCTAACGGGATGTGAGTACTCGATCGCTTGCGCAGACCCGCTCGCCAACACAATCAGAAAAACCGTTCCGGCACCCGGATGATATCTCCTGGATTAATCGCAACCCGTTGATTTGTCTGAATTTCCACTTCCTGATCCTGGCCTGCACGGCGTACAAAAGCCTTGCCCGTATTGGCCCGATAGGTATACCCGCCTGCAATTGCGACAGCGTTCTGTATGGTCAATCCGGCCTTGTACGGGTATTCGCCGCCCTTGCCGACTTCGCCCTGAATGAAGAACGGGCGATAGTTCAGAACCGACACCGAAACTTTTGGATCTTTCAGGTAACCGCCAGAATATCTTGCCACCACCGCATTTTGAAACTGGGTTACGGTCTGGCCGCGCGCCTGCACCGCTCCAATGAGTGGCAAGTCTACCCGGCCATTGTCACCAACCAGAAACTCTCCAGACAGATCGGGTTCTCCGAATACATTGACTTTGACCTTGTCACCGGCCCCCAATTGGTATGCCGTCGCCGAACCCGCCGCCACGGGCACTGGTTGTTGTACCGTTGCCCCATAACTCGCAGGCGCAGCCGACAATCCGGAAGATTGCAAACCGCCAGAAGAAGATCCGCACGCGCTCAGCAATTGCGCAAACAGGATCATCGCTGCAAGTATTGTGAACCGGTTCTGAAATCCCCCAGGGATCATGACCTTTACCATCCGCTTTCTCAGACAATTCCGGCAGACACCGGTTTGTCTCAAGACTTATCAAGCCCACCGACAGCGAATCAGTAACTCAAACAAACCCTCTGACATCGCCGCTTCGGTCTAACACTAGGTCAGCAAAGATTGCCAAAAGGTTAACAAGTCGTAAATCTGTTGTTTTTTTTAGGTTGAGAGGAACCGTACGTCGTCTCCTTCGAGCACAGCGCAGGTTAAACACCCTGTTATGTAGGCCCCTGTATCAATACCGATCCGGTGAACCTCGATTTCAGGCTTCTCTGCGGGAGTATGGCCGTGGACGATTATTTTCGGCAAAGCCCTGTCATAGCTCAAAAATGGTTCCCGAATCCAAAGCAGATCCGCGGCAACCTGATCGTCCAGTGGAATTGTCGGGTTTACCCCGGCGTGTGCAAAGAAATACTTGCCGGCGCCGGCTGACAGAATGCAGTTTTCCAGGAAAACCCGGTGGCTGGGCGGCAGAACGTCCAGCAGGCCTTTCTGAATATCGGCCCATTGGTCTTCTCCAATCGGCATCCGAAACTTCAGGCCGTATGAATGCAGCGTTTCCAGACCACCATATTGGCCCCACGCACTGATCACACCTGGATCACCAAGAAAATCCTGCATGTAAAGTTCGTGATTGCCACGTAGTGTAATTCGTTTGTTGCAGACACTATGGCCGTTCACCATCCACTCCAGCACATCTCGAGAAGATGGCCCGCGATCAATATAGTCGCCGAGGAAAACTTCCACGCAATGACCAATCGGTCGGTCGTTGCGATCAGCTTCTATCATTGCATAAAGCCGCTCCAGCAGGTCGATTCTGCCGTGAATATCGCCAATGACATAGACCCTGACGCCATCAGGCAGACGAGGGTCTGTGTCCTGCTGGCCACTCTTTCGTCTCGAAACAAGATTTTTGAAAATCCGGGTGATCATTACAACACAAAGCGTCCTGGTTCGGTTTCCGACCCTGCTGCAGTTTCCAGTCAGACAGATTGATCAGGCCGGAGAAAATGCACATGAATCCGAAATATTTGAGTAATTCCCGTACGCGACCATGAACGCCTGCCGCTGTTCAACATTTACCGCACGATCAAATCGCTTCAACGTCCATCGACAAACCGTCTGCAGGCATCAAAGCTATCAAAAGCCAGCATGCCGCTAGCGGTTTGCACAGCCACGCTGCCATCAGCGTAGTGCAGCACACGACGTCCCCGGTAGCGGGCACGACCCACAATCAAATGCATACCTTCTCTCAGCAACTGCCTGTATTCGCGTTCTGCGACCTGCCGTCTGACCCGGGGAACAACGAACAGGATCAGCAAACAAATCAGAGAACCGATCGTGGCAATCAGCACCATGGCTGTGACGCTCAGGCCAAACAGTTCAGCCAGCACCACGCTCACAACCATCACACCCAGCAATGTAAAGACAGATATCAGGCTTTTTTTCATGACAGCGCCCACTGCGAACAAAAAGATGACATAAACCAACAGATTAATCGTGATTCGGCCAGCCGTGATGTATCGGAAATACTGTCCGGTCCAGGGTTGACATCTTATTTGGTGGAGATGGAGGTTGCATTGTCGCGAACATCCCGCGCTAGAGCAGCATGGGTTCAAGTGAACCCGTAAAGCTGCTGTGTCACTTTGAAAGCGATAAGGTTTATGATTTTTGGTTGATTCAACCAAATATCATGCTGATCTAGCGGTCAATATACTGGCGGTACAGGTCAAAATTCTCGAATGACCTGAATCCGAGGCGGGTTTCGGCCAGCACGGATCCGTCACTGTAGTGCATCACGCGGTGACCGCGATATCTGGCCCGGCTTACCAAGCTTGCACCCGACGACGCATCGCGGTCATCTTTCCACCGCTTGTTCTTACGCAACTGCAGCAATGTGTGCACAATTACCATTATTGCGAGAACTGCTGAAACACCTGCAAACCAGTTCGTCGTAACATCCGACATTCGGTCAAGCCTAGCCTCGCGCTTAACTACCCCCGGGATCAGGCGCCAATTGATCTTTCAAAAACTTATGTAGTTTTTTTGACGTAAAGCAAGCCATACCGGTCCATCAACTCACAGGTTTACGCATTTGGAGGATGGATCAGTATGGGGCCACTTATACCAAAGGAAGTAATTATCGACTCATTTGACCGATGTTGCGCTAAAGCGTCATACCGTCGAGAGGAACTGCCGGTTTGCGCCCGGCAATGAGATCTGCGATCAACCGGCCCGCCCCGTGGCTCATGGTCCAGCCCATATGGCCTTGACCGGTATTCATCCAGAGGTTTTTGAACTTCGTCGCACCCAGGACCGGGGTTCCTTCAGGCGTCATCGGACGAAGGCCTGCCCAATATTCCGCCCCGGAGTAATCCGCGCCATCGGGAAACAATCCCTTCACCACACTTGTCATATGCCGAAAATCACCTGGTGAATGGTTCACCCGGTACCCTGAAAATTCCGCTGTCGCCGTCACCCGCAGCCGGTTGCCCATCGGCGTATAGGCAACCAGGCTTTCTTCGTCGATACCGCCAATAGCGGGTGCGTTATTGCGGCCTGACACCGGAACAGTCATCGAGTATCCCTTGACCGGATAGATCGGTAAATCAATCCCGACAGGCTTTGCAAGATGGGGCGAATACACGCCCAGTGACAAAACGATAATGTCCGCGGACAGATTGCCCTGATCCGTCACAACACCGCTGACGCAATCTCCATCCGTCTGGAGAGAGCGGATCGTCACTCCCCATCTGAACGCAACGCCGCGCTCGCCAAGCCAGCTTGCCAGATTGCGGGTAAACATCCTGCAATCACCGGTCTCGTCCCGGCCGCCGAACAGCGCGCCCGCGAACTGGTCCTTGCTGCCAGCAAGGGCCGGGTCTTTCTGCGCGATTCCGTCTGCATCCAGGACACCTATGTCGGAGCCCTCGCGGCGCAGTATTTCAGCCTTGCTGTTAGCTGCTTCGAACGCTGAGCGTGACCGGAACAGATACAGAATGCCACCGTCGTTTGCGTCATATGAAACACCGGTCTCGGCACATGTTTCATGGAACACAGATTGCGCATAATTGCACAGTCTGACCTTTCGCCTGGTATTGACAGCAGCGCGTTCGGCACTGCACTGGCCCCAGAATTTCCACATCCACTTGAGAAATGCCGGATCCAATGACGGTTTCAACCGAAGCGCCTGATCATTGCGCCACAATGACTTGAGCAGAATTTTCGGTGACGCCGGCGATGCCCAGGCATAGGCATGGCCCGGTGCAATCATGCCGGCATTGCCGAAACTGGTGAATTCAGCCGCACCAGCCTCGCGGTCGATCACGGTTACCTCGTGACCGTCCCGCCATAGCTCGTAAGCCATGGTAACCCCGACAATACCGGCTCCAAGCACAAGCGCCTTAGCCATGGCAGCGATACCTCAGACTAAATCGCGGCTTCCACCTGGATCTCCACGTCCAGACCCGGTGCAGCCAGTTTGGGTGAATGGACCGCTGCACGGCACGGTGTTTCACCTGCCACAACCCAGTCATCCCACACAGTGTTCATTTCAGCCCAGGTATCCATGTCGGTCAGCCAGATGGTGGCCCTGATGACCTTCGTCTTGTCGGACCCGGCCTGCGCCAGTGTGGCGTCAATCTGTGCCAGGATATCAGCTGTTTGTGCAGCAACGCTGCCACCTGCGGCCTCGCCCGCCACGAAACCGGACATGTAGACCTTGTCGCCATGAACAATCGCGCTTGTCATCCGGTCGCCCGCACCAATTCTCTTCAACGTCATTTGCTTTCTCCATTTTGCTGATTTGTTAAAGCTGTCTTGAATGTATTTCTGATGATGTGCCCGTCGCGTTCCGGCAGAACTCTTGGCAGGTCATCCGACCCTGTCTTGATGACGCCCAGCACAGGCCCTGCGTCGTCAAGCACGAGTTGCTTAACGCCAGCAAGGTCTGCCTGCTTGTGCGCGGTCGCGACCTGCCTGAACCCGCATGCCAGCGCGACGGCGGCCAGGTTGGTGGTCTTGCCGGTGTGGCTGGTCTGCCCGCCGGTTTCACCAAACGCTTCATTGTCGATCACCAGTATGGCGAGGTTGGCCGGTGCCTTGGCTCCCAGGGTTGCAAGCGAGCCCAGGCCCATCAGCATTTCACCATCACCAGTGATTACAAGCACACGGGCATCGGGACGTGCCTGCGCAAGTCCGAGCCCCATGGCGGCAGCCCCGCCCATGGCGCCCCACAAATAGAAGTTCTGCGCGACATCTCCTGCCGCCGCCACATCATATGTCGGTGATCCAAGTCCGCTGATCACCAGCAGATTGTCCGGCCGGTCCTTCAAAACTTCTGCAATCGCGTCGCGTCGTCCGATCATCTCAACGATCCATCCTAAAAATCCTTCGCGCCGATCAGGCGCTGCGACAACAAAACGGCAACCGGGCAATTGCTGTCATAGGCCAGCCGCATCGCCGATCCGGTCATGGCCGCTGCATCTTCACCGGTATCGGCCCGATAGACAACGAAACCTGATCGCTTGAAAGTTTCCTCAGTTGCCTGTCCCATCGGAACCTGCCACGGATTGAACTCGCCCCATTCACCACGCATCGTCACCAGCGTGACAAACGGGAATCCGCACGACTTGAGCAACGAGAACATGTTCACGCAATTGCCCACGCCGGATGATTGCATCAGCATGACCCCGCGCTGCCCGCCAAGCTCAGCACCGGCCAGCAGGGCCACACCTTCTTCTTCGGTGGTAAGGACGGTGCAGTTGATGTCGCCATCGGCATGACACGCATTGATCAGGCTGGCGTGGCCGGCATCCGGCACATAAGCCATCTGCTGCACTTGCTGCTTTTTCAGTGCAGCAAATATGCCTGCCCGCCAGTCATCGGCAGCAAATGAAAAAGATTCTGCTTTCATTATTCCCGTCGTCATAAAGCGTTGATTATCTGTTGAAAGGCAGCTTGCGTTTTCCCTGCATCCTGCGTCAAGCTGCCGAAATGGAATAGTGGAGTTGCGTATGAAGCATGTAACCCTTCCCGGCGGAGACAAAATTCCCGCACTTGGCCTCGGCACCTGGCGCATGGGGGAAGATGCAGACCTGCTGCAGTCGGAAGCCGATGTGCTGCGCCGCGGCCTTGACCGCGGACTAAAACTCATCGACACGGCGGAAATGTACGGCGAAGGAGGTGCCGAGCTTGTTGTCGCCCAAGCCGTAAAACAACGTCGTGACGAAGCCTACATTGTCTCGAAAGTCTACCCACACAACGCCTCTTACGACGGGGTTGTCGCCGCCTGCGAGCGCTCACTTGAACGATTGCAGACAGACCGCATCGATCTGTATCTGCTGCACTGGCGCGGCCAGTATCCGCTGGACGAAACCGTGTCCGGGTTCGAACGCCTCAAGGCTGATGGAAAAATCCTCAAATGGGGTGTCAGCAATCTGGATGCCGAAGACATGGATGAACTGCTCGGTGTCCGTGATGGGCGTGAATGTGTGGTCGACCAGGTGCTGTACAATCTTTCGGACCGCGGTATCGAATGGGACCTGAAGCCAAAACTTGCTGAAAACAGCATTGCCGTGATGGCTTATTGCCCGCTCGGTGAAGGCCGGCTGTTGCGCGACGCAAGTCTCGCAACGCTGGCCGATCGTCACCGATGTACACCAGCGTCCATTGCGCTTGCCTGGCTGATAGCCCAACACCAAACCATTGCCATCCCGAAAACATCCCGCGTGGAGCGCATCGACCCGATCGTTGCAGCCCTCGAGGTTGAACTGGACGACGACGACCTGGCGCTGCTGGATCATGAATTCCCGGCCCCGGACGGGCCATCAGCGCTGTCCATCGTTTAGAGCGTTTTTTAAACCGGATAGGCCAGCACGATAGCCTTGCCGGCAGCAACGGACACGCGTGCCGGCGACGTCTCCACTTCATTTGACAGGGTAAGCGTCGAACCCAGCACCACATCCCGGTCGGTCAATGGCCAACGCACGCCTTCAATGGTGATACGCTCCAGATCACTCACCGGCAAAATCGACAAACGCGACGCCGATGGCACATCAATTTCCACACTATCATCCAGTAACGGCCAGGCTTCCTCGTGCCCGCTGGACAACATCACCTTGATGCCCTGTGCCTTCAACCGCAACAGCAACATCAGGTGAGCAAAGGCATGGTCGGCCTGACCGCCAAACCCGCCTGCCAGCAGCAATTCGGTAGCCCCCAGCCGGATCGCCTCATCAACCGCCAGTTCGCCGTCCGTTGCATTCTTGGCAACAGGATGCGGCTGGCGTGGAACGTCGGCATACCGGGCAACAAGGGTGTCGTCACTGGAATCAAAATCGCCAAGCCACAGTTCTGGCATAACATCCAACGCGTCCGCATGCGCCATGCCACCATCTGCAGCGATGATTCTGCTGCTGCCGATCTGGTTTCTGAGCCTGTCCGTTACGGTCAACTCACCGGCCAGCAGTATTGTAAACTTCTGCGTCATGGCCGCTGCAATACCACACAATGTTGGTTGCACAAGTGCCGTCTCGTGCCCTATATCTTTAAATTGCTCTCGGGGTGCCCATAAATTTGAAGGGCTGAGAGGCAAGTGTCCTTGCCAACCCTTTGAACCTGATCCGGATCATGCCGGCGGAGGGATACGAGCCCGTTCTCGACGGTTTCCCGCGATCCCCGCCAGCGATTTGTCGTCTTCCTGGAGGAGATTGAAAATGCTGCGACTTTTTACTTTATGCCTTGCCGTTCTGATGGCTCTGGTGCTGCCGGCATCGGCCAAAGACAAACTTACCATCTATACCTATGACAGCTTCATCTCTGACTGGGGACCGGGCCCGAAGATCAAGACGGCATTTGAAGCCACCTGCAATTGCGAGCTTGAATGGGTAGCCGTTGCAGATGCGGTCGCCACCTTGAACCGCATCAAGCTGGAAGGCGCTGGCAGCAAGGCCGACATTCTGCTTGGCATCGACACCAGCCTGACCGCTGAAGCATCGGCAACCGGGCTGTTTGAAGAACACGGCATCAAAACGGAAAACGTCAACCTGCCCGTGCCATGGACCGACAAGACGTTCGTACCGTACGATTATGGTCACTTCGCCATTATCTATGACAGCGAGAAAATCAAGACGCCACCGGTAAGTCTGGATGAACTGGTGAACGGCGATCCCGAGCAGAAAATTGTAATTCAGGATCCGCGCACGTCCAGCCCCGGTCTCGGCCTGCTGTTGTGGATCAAGGCGGTATACGGCGACAAGGCCGCAGAGGCGTGGACGAAATTGTCAAGGCGGGTGCTGACCGTCACGCCCGGCTGGTCTGAAGCCTATGGCATGTTCACCAAGGGTGAAGCGCCGATGGTGTTGTCCTACACGACATCGCCCGCCTATCACATGGTGGCGGAAAGTACCGACCGCTACCGCGCTGCCAGCTTTACCGAAGGCCACTATATGCAGATCGAGGTCGCCGGTATTTTGAAATCATCTCAAAACAAGCCATTGGCTCGCCGGTTCCTGGACTTCATGACCGGCCCGGGCTTCCAGAACCACATCCCGACCAACAACTGGATGTGGCCGGCCGGAAAGACCTCCGATGCACTGCCGGACGCTTTTGGCAAGCTGGTGAAACCGGCAAAATCTTTGCTGTTGTCAGCAGACGAGGTGAATGCCAACCGCAAGGCCTGGATAGACGAGTGGCTCAAGGCGACAACCAGATAGCCCGGTCGCGCGCCATGCCGCCCTCGCGAACATGGCGGCCAAAGCCAGCCCTCGTTGCCGGTCTTGTCGCCTTAGGCAGTATCGGGCTTGCCGTTGCAACGCCCATGCTGGCTTTGATTGCCATCGCACCTGCCATGCCGACCTTGAGTGCGGATTATCTGGGCTTTGTCTGGTCGATCACCAAGTTCACCGTGCTTCAGGCAGGATTGTCCACACTGCTGTCGGTTCTGGCGGCAATCCCGCTGGCAAGAGCACTGGCGCGCCAGGCATCGTTTCCCGGCAGACGCATGGTCTTGCGGCTGCTCGCCTTGCCGTTGGCGCTGCCGGCACTGGTGGTTGTGCTGGGTATTGTGGAAGTGTGGGGCCGGCAGGGCTGGATAAGCACAATGGTGCAGGGCACAGGACTTGCCGGGCCTTTGAATATCTACGGCCTGACCGGCATTCTGATTGCCCATGTGTTCTTCAACATGGCACTGGCCGCCCGCCTGCTGGTAGCCGCACTGGAACAGATCCCGCCGGAGAACTGGCGTCTTGCCGCCCAGCTGAGCTTCACCTCCCGGCATGTGTTTCGCCATATCGAATGGCCGGTGATCCGATCCGTCCTGCCCGGCATCGCCAGCCTTGTTTTCATGCTGTGCATAGCAAGCTTTGCCGTTGTACTGGTGCTGGGTGGCGGGCCCAAGGCCACCACGCTGGAAGTCGCGATCTATCAGTCGCTGCGGTTTGACTTTGATCCGCCGCGCGCGGTGCTGCTGGCCGCATTGCAGCTTGGCCTGTGCGCCGGCCTGTTTGTCCTCGGCGGGCGCATGGCCACCGACATCGCGGTGATGACCAG
>JABDRA010000472.1 GCA_013041995.1 Anderseniella sp.
GGACTGCCCGGCGGCCTGTTGCACGTCAACATCACCGGGTCGGCAATCTTCGCCGCCATCTGCGGATCATCAGCGGCAACCGTCCTGACGGTCGGCAAGATGGCCGTGCCGGAACTGAAACGCCGCAAATATCCGGAAAAGATGATTATCGGCACGCTGGCCGGGGCTGGTACCCTCGGCCTCCTGATCCCGCCCTCGATCATCCTCATCATCTACGGCGTGACGGTCAATGAAAGCATCGTCAAGCTGTTCATTGCCGGTGTCATACCCGGCATCATGCTGGCGCTGATGTTCATGGGTTACGTGGCCGTCTGGGATCTGATGGGCGGGCGCAAGGATCGCACGGACACAGCCTCCTACACCATGTCGGACCGCATAAGGGCACTCGGCCAGCTTGCCCCGATCATGGGCCTGATCCTGTCGATCATGGGCTCCATTGCATTTGGTTATGCAACGGCAACCGAAGCTGCCGTGCTCGGTGTGCTCGGCGCGTTCGCCATCTCCTGGCAGCAGGGCCATCTCACCCGCGAAAGCTTCGTTGCCTCATTGATGGGCGCAACCCGTGTCTCGTGCATGATTGCCTTCATCCTGGCAGGCTCGACCTTCCTGACCCTTGCCATGGGCTTCACCGGCCTGCCGCGCGCGGTGGCTGAATGGATCGCCGCTTTGCAACTGACACCGGCCATGCTGATAGCCGTGCTGGCCGTCTTCTACATCATACTGGGCTGTTTCCTCGACGGTATTTCATCCATCGTGCTGACCATGGCCGTGGTCGAGCCGATTGCGCGCCAGGCCGGATTTGACATGATCTGGTTCGGTATTTTCCTGACCATCGTTGTCGAGATCGCGCAGATCACGCCGCCCATCGGGTTCAACCTGTTTGTCCTTCAGGGCATGACCGGCAGGGACATGGACTTCATCGCCAGGGCGGCCCTGCCGATGTTTGCGCTGATGGTGCTGGCGGTTGTCATCATTTCCCTTTTCCCCGGCATCGCCACCTGGCTGCCGTCTCTGATGTAGCCCGGCATGATACGCGCCAGCCTCGAATGGATCGGGCGATACGGCACCTTGCTGATGCCGCTGGGGATTGTTGTCGGGGTTCTGGTCCAGCCGCTGGCGGAATTGCTGCGCCCCACCCTGGCCGTATGCGTGTTCCTGATGCTGGCCGTCGTCCTGTCGAGACTGGAAATCCATCTCGCACTGGCCCACCTGCGCAAACCCAAAGTGTTTCTGTGGTCGCTGGTATGGGCGTTTGCATTCATGCCTGCCCTGTTCATCGCGGTGCTGCATGTGTTTCCGCAATCGCCCGGGCTGAATGCCGTACTGATCATCTATGCAACGTCACCGCCCAATTTCGGCGCAGCAGCACTGGCCTTCATCATGGGACTTGATGGCGCCCTTACGGTTGCAACCATCTTTGCCTCAACGGCGCTGCACCCGATCATTACGCCGCTGTTCACCGAAACCTTCGCGCAAGGGGCAATCGCCATATCAGGCTTTGACCTGGCAATCCGGCTCGCCGGGCTTATCGGCGGCTCTTCGATGGCGGCCTGGGCGCTGCGGTCATGGCTGGGCGCTGAGCGGCGCAAGGCGTCAGCCGGCATTTTCGACGGCCTGAACGTCATCATCATGGTGGTGTTTGCAATCGCCCTGATGGACGGCATCCCGGCCCGCGTCATTGCCCAGCCTGCCTACGCGCTTGGCATGGCTGTGCTGGCAACCGGCCTGCACATCGGGCTAAACCTGATCACCGTCGCTGCCTTCTGGCTGACCGGTCCACGACGCGCCTACACGTTCGGCTACTCGCACTCAGGCCGCAACATTGCCGTGGTGATGAGCGTGCTGGGAACAGCGGCACCGGACGATGCCTGGCTGTTCTTCGCCATGCTGCAGTTCCCGATCTACTGCCTGCCCATGCTGCTGCGCCCGCTTTACCTGCACCTGTCCCAAAGGCCATAATTGACGCTACGACGCTAACCACAATCCAGCAACCATCTCGCAACCCCGGACAAACTGGTCCATACTGACGGAATGAAAGTCCTGTTGCTCATTATCGCTGTTTTTGCGCACCTCGCAGTCAGTGCCCCGCTGGCTGTGGCGGCGGATGCGTCTGATCGCGCGATAATCGGTTTTTCCATGGACGGCGGGCACTTTGCTTTCGAGGAATATGGTGTGCAGGATGGCTCGGGCTTTCCCTATTCCAATATCTACATCATCAACCTGAAGACAGACGAATGGGTCAAAGGGTCCCCGATCCGGGTGCTTGTGCGCGATGAAAACGCCACCGCTCACACCGCCCGTCACCAGGCCCTGACCGAAGCAGCCCCGCTGATCGAGAAATACGGCACCGTACAACCGATCAAACTGCTGGCCAGCAATGCCGTCGGCGAACGGGTCACCTCGCCGCACAAGATGACCTTCAAGCGCTTCCATAACCTGTCCACCCTGTGGACGGTGCAACTAACCGAGCTGGACATCGAACAACCCGGTGAGTGCAAACCGTTCAGCCCGGTGCGCGGTTTCGCCCTGTCAGCCCGGATCGAGGGCCAGGACAAAACCGTTGAGCTGTACCGTGACGAGAAACTGCCGAAGAGCCGGGGTTGTCCGGAAGGCTACAAGCTGGCTGACGTCATCGCATTTGGCGAAAGCGAAGGTGCCCGCGTCGTCGTGCTGGTTCACAAGCTTACATTCGGCTTCGAAGGCCGCGATGCCCGCTTCATCGCGGTGCCGGTAGAGCTACCTTCCTGGAGATGATACCAAAGGAAGTAATTATTGACTCCATCAAATGGGTCAATAATTAGTTCCTTTGGTATAACCTGCCTGGGTGTGTTGAGTGTCCGTAGCCGCTCTGCTAGAGCATCTGCGTCTCCCTCTTCTCATCGAAAGCAGTTCAAGCATGATCCCGCGTTATACAAGGCCGGAAATGGCCGCCATCTGGTCGCCCGAACAAAAGTTCCGCATCTGGTTTGAAATCGAGGCTCATGCAGCCGACGCACAGGCTGAACTGGGTGTTATCCCGGCAGAAGCTGCAAAAACCGTCTGGGACAAGGCGCATGATGCAGAGTTTGACGTTGCCCGCATCGACGCCATCGAAGCGGAAGTCAAACACGACGTTATCGCCTTCCTCACCCACCTGTCGGAAATCGTCGGCCCCGAAGCCCGCTTCGTGCACCAGGGCATGACCTCGTCCGACGTGCTGGACACATGCTTCAACGTGCAACTGGTGCGCGCAGCCGACCTGCTGCTCGAAGACCTGGACCTGCTGCTGGCCGCCCTGAAGAAACGCGCGCTGGAGCACAAAGACACGCTGACCATCGGACGCAGCCATGCCATTCATGCAGAACCGACCACGTTCGGCCTGAAGCTGGCCCAGGCCTATGCCGAGTTCGCCCGCTGCAGGCAGCGCCTCGAGTTTGCCCGCAAGGAGGTGGCCACCTGTGCCATCTCCGGCGCGGTCGGCACCTTTGCCAACATCGACCCGTCAGTCGAGGAACATGTGGCCGCCAAGATGGGTCTCGAAATCGAACCGGTATCCACTCAGGTGATCCCGCGCGACCGGCATGCCATGTACTTCTCGGTGCTAGGTGTCATCGCATCGTCGGTTGAACGGCTGGCAACCGAAGTGCGGCATTTGCAGCGCACCGAAGTGCTGGAGGTTGAGGAGTTCTTCTCCGCCGGCCAGAAAGGCTCATCAGCCATGCCGCACAAGCGCAATCCGGTGCTGACCGAAAACCTGACAGGGCTTGCCCGCCTGGTGCGCTCTGCCGCCATGCCGGCCATGGAAAACGTGGCGTTGTGGCATGAACGCGATATCTCGCATTCGTCTGTCGAGCGCGGCATCGGACCCGACGCCACGGTACACCTGGACTTTGCCCTGCGCCGGCTGACCGGTGTCATCGACAAGCTGCTGATCTACCCGGACAACATGCAGGCCAATCTGGACAAGCTCGGCGGGCTGGTGCACTCGCAGCGCGTACTGCTCGCCCTGACCCAGAACGGTGTCAGCCGTGAAGACAGTTACCGCCTGGTGCAGCGCAACGCCATGCCGGTCTGGCGCGGTGAAGGTAATTTCCTGGACCTGCTGAAAGCCGACGCGGATGTGAAGAAAGCCTTGTCCGATGAAGACCTGGAGGCCCTGTTCGACATGGGCTACCACACCAAGCACGTAGATACGATTTTCGCCCGGGTGTTTGGCTAGATCAGGCGCGGCCGCCCCACGCACCCAGCGTATGTGGGTCCTCGCAATCCAGCACCTCACGGCGCTGGTCGAGACTATCCGCGTCTTCAACCAGGACCGGCATGACAACGGCAAGTGCTTCGCGCACATCTGAAGTTTTCAGTGCACGCTTGAGCGCGGCGCGATTGACCGCAACAGCAACTCCCTGCTCGATCCAGGCATAAACTTCCCCGGATGTTTGATCTGCCAGCCTGACCGCGTCCAGCTCGCGGAAACACTGTTTCAGGAAACCGCAATTGCGCGCTGGCGACATGTCATCTTTTGACGGAAACACGTCTTCGCGCGATGCGGCCTCCACATTGACCCGTCTGTAACGGTCTACGTTCAGCATGGCCGGAATGTCGAAAATGTTGATCTCGCGATTGAATCCAAAGGCAATGGTGCGTGGCCGGTCTCCCTTTTTCACCGAATTGTCGAGAAATTCATAGTGTACCTGTTTGCCCTCGCGCAGGGCCCAGGTGAAAAACAGGCCAGGCATTCCGGAGAACGCTTCAATGTTATGGTACAAAAGATCATCCACCGCCTTGTAGCGGCCCACCTGCTGACCCCGGAGCCAGGCGCGTTCCACAGTTTCCTCCGGCGGTGTGATCATGAAGAACATGTACACGACATCGCCAAACCGGGTCAGCAGACGGCCACCTTGCGCTTCATTGGCCTGCGGCGAAAAACTGTCAAACCTGAACCGGTCAATCAGCAAATGCGGCATGTCTCCTCGCGCGGCTTTTGCCGCCATATAGTCATCAAGCTTCAGATCGACGATCTCGATCTCATGGCCGGTCAGCGAGCCGGCATAGCGGATCGCCTCGTCCAGCGATGCATAGTCCAGCAGGTATTTGCGAAAGATGTCGGGGCTGATCAGGGCAAAATCCGTCCAGTCGAGGCCAAGCACTTCCGCCAGATGTTTTTGCTGCGGCCGCAACGTACTTTTGCCGGCTGCAGATGCACCCTTCACGTTCATGATGACCGGTTTTTCCTGGGCCGGTAAAACCTTGAACCCTTCCGCGCGCGCTGCGGTATGGACCAGTGCAGTGAGCTGTTTACCAATAAACCTGCTGCCATATCCATTGCTGAAATCGCGCAAGGCGAGCCTGGACAAAAGCTCTGCATCTCCCACCAGCCGGCCGCGTTTGCCGACAATGGCCGAAAGGGTGCGCGACAAGGATTGATAGGCCGCTGTTTCAGCAATGTCACCTGAAGCTGTTGCTGCGGCCAGCCATCGCGCCGCCAATTCGCCTTCACGGCTGTCATGGTTTTGTGCCGGGCCCGGTGCACCCGACCCGGCTTTTGTGCCCCCGATCAGCCGCGACAGCCACCCGCCTTGATCGGCCTCTCGAGCAACAGGCTCCTTACCGGCAGGATCACCAGTCAGCGCGGCTTCAAACTGCGTGACGAACAGTTGCCGGGCCGTCTCACAAAGCTCGTCAAACGCAGCAACGATGCTTGCCCGCTCAGGTGCCACGTACCTGGACAGTATGATGCCGACCATGCGCCGGAAGTTTATGCCGAGATCCTCGTAGACCTTGCCGTCGGGAACCGACAGGTCCGCCATCACGCGGATCAACACCTCATGCACGATCAGGCGTTCAGGCCGGAACCTCATCAGCGCGTGCGGCGCAAGCCCGGTGAAATCCGCCAGTTCGCGCGCCTGCTGCAAAGTGTTTGAAACGTTCTCAGGACGATAGATTGTAGCAAGCGGCAAATACCGCTCCGGGATTGCAGAACTGATGCCCGGTGACCAGGGACCCGGCTTTTCAGAATGTGCGTCATTCATGAGGCGAGCTTACGTGAACATGACATCTGTCAGCAAAGAAAAAACCCCGCAGACATCGGGGATGGTCACAGGGTTCCGTACTCACATACAATTTGAAATGCTGTGGTATCAGTATCTCACCTTGATCACGGTATTTCTGCGGCCATGGCGTTTGACCAGATTGTAGAATTTCCGCGCATTGGCCGTGTGCAGCCGGATGCAGCCATGTGATGCCGGACGCCCCAGACGACGGATATAGTTGGTGCCGTGCACTGCATAACCGCGGTGGTAGAACACCGAATAGGGCATCGGCGAGTAGTCATATTTGCTCGAATAATGCATCTTGCTGGTCCACTTTGCACGCCACGTTCCGGTCGGGGTACGGAAGCCCTTGCGGCCGGAAGAAATTTTCCATCGCGCATAAGTCCTGCCATTTACCTTCACATGCATGGTCTGCGAGGACAGGTCGACCCGCGCAACCACATCAGCGCGTGCTGCTGTTGCAGTAACAGCGACCATGAAACCAGCCATAACCATGACAGCAGACAATCTATTCAACAATATACGGATGTTTTTACTCATACTTACGCCTCTAGGCTGGTGCCTCTACCAGTATCTAGGGAACCATAAACGCCGGTATCTTGTACAGTCTTCCTCGTCGAGTTTCTGAAAAGTTGATCACGCACACCCTGCTTGGGCGACCCTGATCAGCTGTCGTGGCGTTCAAGCAGAAACTCACGTCCCAGCTTTACCCTCGGCTCGCCATCATAGGCGATGATGTCCGCCGTGGCATAAGTCTCGGTCAAGGTAGCCGGCAGAAAACTGCCGGTGCCAACCATGTCGACCGGCGCGCGTGCAGCCCCCATGATCTGGCATTTCTGCGGACTGAAGCCTGATGACGCAACAATCTGGGCCTTGTCGAAACCTGCTTCATCAAGTTGCTGGCGGGTGCGAATGATATTTGCAACCGACACACCTGAGCCGAACAGAACCCGGCGCACCCTGTCGACGAGAATGTTGCCGGGGTCGAGTTGCATGGCGCGCGGACCCAGAACATGTTCCACGATGTTGTACTCGCCATCCACGTCCAGCCAGTGCCCGACCGTGTCTATCGACTTGTCATAGTCAAGGTCTTCGGCAAACCGGCCACCGTGGGTGTCCAGCCGTACGCCCAGCGTCTTGCCTTGCCTGTCCAGCTTTGCATCATTGAAAAACCAGTCTGCCGTACGCAGGCTGTCAGTGATTTCCCTGCCGTTGAAATCAACCAGCGCCACGAGATGATTAATATGCGGCAGGCACTCGTTAAACATCTGTGTGGCTTTTAGAACGTCTCCGTCGGCATAGCCGACCAGCGCATGCGGCATGGTACCGATACCGGCCTTTGCGCCAAACATCGGCGCGGTGACATCCTGGGATGATCCGACAAAACCTTTTACGTCCTTGTTGGCCTTACGGGCGGCGGCTGACCCCACCGACGCGCCATAGGCGGCCAGCATGTTCATGTCGATACCGGAACCGTGGCGCGCATGCATGTCCATGAACGAGGCGTCCGGCAAGGCCATGCACATCTCATAGGCATTGACGGCGGACACCGACGGAAAGCCGGTTTTCTGCAACAGCAATGTTTCCACTTCCGACAATTTGGACATTGAACCGCGCACTTCCATAAATTTGCGCTCGGCGGGTACAATGTCTCCGTCGGTGTAAAATCTCGTGACCTCGGCTTCCGGCACGATCGCCTTGATCAGCCGCTCAGCCGGTTCCAATGCTGCAATACAACGCCGCCGCAGGAACACCGCGTAGGTCACATCCACATCGCCATTGGCCTCGACAACCATACGCGTGTTGGTGAAGTACTTGTCGGTCATCTGCGAGACCGGCGCCGCCGCGAGGCTGACCTCAACCAGGCGGTCAATGGCCTCGTCGCGCGACAGGCTGTCGGAGTTTTCTGATGTCATGGGAGTTGGCTGGCCCTAGTGGGTGGATAAAACACTTACACCTGTCAATCATGACCTCATCCAGGCAAACACGTCAATGGATTTGCGGGGCTGGGTTGCCTGCTCAACTGCAGTCGCCAAAACCGGCCAGACGCTGCGTACTTCAACAGACAATCTGGTCTATCCCGGTTTCGTCAGGTCGGAACGCTCCAGGCCAATATCCTTGAGCACGTGATCATTGAGGTAACCCGTATTGAGGTAACTGGTCCGGGCCTCTCCTTTACGCCGGAAACGGCCGGGCAATAGCGCCGGTTGTGCGCTCTTGCTTGACATGGCGACAGTCATTTTCTGACCGCGGGGCACAGCGACAGGTTCTTTCCTGGTGAGGATTCGTAACAGTGTCGGGATCGACATCAGCTTGGTCCTTGTTGTTCTCGGTATTGACTTGCTCAGCCCCCGATAACAGTCCTGTTCTAGCTCGACCTGCGAACCCGCTATGTGGTATTTCTCACCAATACCGGAATCTGTTTTTTTATCTGATCCGGATCGAACGGGACACATGGCGGCAGATGCCTGCATGTCTCTTGACCAAAACCCTCGCGAGCCTTCAGGTGCAGGCCCCCGGGAATAAGGAACATGGCCTCTTGGAAAAAGATTCACGACAGGACGCAATTACGGTCAATGACGTGAAAGATGCCGTCGCTGCCGGTGTATTACCTCAGCAACATGCGCAGGCGCTGTTGGCATATGTTGCCCAGTCGCGAGAATCGCCAACGCGGCCTGACGAGGAGTCGTTCCGGTTCATCCGCAGTTTTAACGACATTTTTGTCACCATCGCCATCGCGCTGGTGCTGTTTGCCGTGAACAGCCTGTTGTCAGGTATTTCAGAACCGCTTTCCAGACTTGCAATAGCAATCGCCAGTTGGGGATTGGCGGAATATTTCACCCGCCGCCGCCGCATGGCATTTCCCAGCATTATCCTGCTCGGTGCATTCACAATTGGGGTCTTTTTTGCCGTAACCGGGCTGGTCTCCTCAATGACCCCCGACGCTCTGCTGGCTCCGGCTGCCGGCGCAATTGCAGCCGCTATAGCCGCAGGCGCCCACTGGCTTCGCTTCCGCGTGCCAATCACGGTTGCAGCCGGCATGGGGGCTCTGACTGTCTTCGTCGTCGCCATGTTCGGCATGGACGATGCACCGTCTGCAGTGATGTTGGCAGCCGGCCTGGTGACATTGGCAGTTGCCATGATTTTTGACACACGAGACAGGCAGAGACTGACCCGCAAAGCTGACATTGCCTTCTGGCTGCACATGCTGGCCGCACCCCTGATTGTGCATGGCTTGTTTACAAGCCTCGGTATCCTGATCGGCACCTTGAGCAGCACGCAGGCAGGTTCGGTGCTGGCATTTTATGCCGTGTTTGGTTTGCTGGCCCTGATCATCGACCGGCGCGCCCTGCTGGTGTCGTCTCTGGTCTATGTGCTCTATGCGGCCAGCACACTCATCGCCGGTTCGGGCTACAAGGATTACAGTTCCGGCATCACCGCACTGGCCATCGGCGTATTCCTGCTCCTGCTGAGCGCAGGCTGGTCGCATTTGCGCGCGCTTGTGGTGCGGATAATGCCGCAAGCGGTGCGGGAACTGGTGCCGCCGGCAACCTAGGGTCCGGTCCCGGCGTCTGAGCCAGCATTCCCCCGCAGTTTGGAATCGTGCACCTCAACTACATGTATTGCGCAGTTTCGTTTTATAATGCATATTAATTGCATCTTTAACGGGCAGCCGGATCAGCGGCCCCACGCCGCATATGCCGACAGAGAGTGTCATATGAAAAGCCAGGACAAAACTCCCGCACAGCTTCATCGTGAGCAGGTCCAGCGCGAAGCGCTTCGAATGGGCATTGATGAGGATTATATCTCGGTTCTGGTCGACACGTTCTATGACCGTATCCGCAGTCATGATGTACTGGGACCGATATTTTCCGATGCAATCGGCAGCAACTGGGAACTGCATCTGGAGAAAATGAAAAAATTCTGGTCCTCGGTTGCCAGAAATACCGGACAATACAGTGGCAAACCGGTGCCTTCGCATCAGAAACTCACGCAAGTCCAGCAAAGCGATTTTGCCATTTGGCTGGATCTCTTCAAGCAAACCCTTGCCAACACCGCCCCCACTCCCCAGGCGGCGGACTACTTTATGGAACGCGCAGACAGGATCGCCCGCAGCCTGAAAATGGCGATGTTCGACAGGCCCGGCGTGTTTGCCGACTGTTGAGCCAGAACGAACACACATCGCTCACCCGGTTCAACCTATGCAGGTTTAAAGGCTCTAAACCTCATCCAGCACTGCCTTGGCACCGGCTGCAAGCAGCCCTGTGTCGCTGATGGCTGATATCAGATTGAACCCATGGGCTGCAAAGCCTCGTGCCTGATCGGCGCCGGATGCATAAATGCCGGATATCTTGCCATGCTTGCGGGCGCACGCGACGATTTTCGGCAGTGCGTCAATCACATCGGGATCATTGGCACCGCCCACCTTGCCGCCAGACAGATTGATAGACAGATCGTAGGGCCCGACAAACACGCCGTCGATGCCGTCAACACCCAGAATAACATCGAGGTTTGAAATCGCTTGTGCCGTCTCAATCATCGCCAGCACACAGGTCAGGTCATTGGCCGCGCTCAAATAGGATTGTGCATCCATACCCCACAGCTCAAGGGCCTGTGCCGGCCCGAAGCTGCGTGAGGCAAGTGGCGGATATCTGGCCGCATCCACTAGGCGGGCTGCATCATTCAAGGTGTTGATCATCGGCGCAATGATAACCGATGCTCCTGCATCCAGCCCACGCGCCACCATGCCGAAATCATCAAGCGGCGGCCGCATCATGGGCACACCGCCGGCACGCCCTGTTGCCTGCACCATCAAGCGCATTTCGTCATAACTGGCAAAGCCGTGCTGCATGTCACACAGAACACCGGCAAACCCACCGTTCACCATGGCAGCCGCCTGCCCCTCACCCGGCATCTGGCACCAGATCATGTAGACAGGCCCACCGTCAGCCTCCGCCAGACGTGTTTTCAGCGACAGCGGATGGGAGAATGCCAAGGCCTAGCCTTCGTTTTCGAGCTGGGTGACAGCCTCCGCCAGCAACTCTTCCATCTGGCGGCGAAGCTGGTGATCAGACTGATCTATCCCGGCAGCATCAAAGTCTGCTCTTACCTTGCGAAACACATCATCGTCGCCTGCTTCTTCAAAGTCGGCCTTGATGACCTCCTTGGCATAAGCCGCGGCCTCCTCGTCGGATTTCCCCATCAGGCCCGCAGCCCACAGACCCAGCAGCTTGTTGCGCCGCGCAGATGCCTTGAACTGAAGTTCCTGGTCATGGGCAAATTTACCCTCGAAGCCCTTTTGCCGTTTATCGAAATTGCTCATCCGTGTATACGCTCCGTTGTGAAGGCCTGATTTCTGTCTACTTCAAGACATAGACAATCGCTGTGGCAGCTTCAATACGTGTTGTACGTCATTGAGCAGCACAATTCGGGAAAACGACAATTACTGTTTGAAACCGGTAAGGGAATCGCCCACTTCCATTGTACCCGCACCACAACTGGTCTAGAGAGTGGCGTTTGTAGTAAACGGTTTACCCGGTCATTGCAGCCATCCAGGGAACTTCCAAATGAACCAGCGCCGCAGACGTATTTATGAAGGCAAGGCCAAAATCCTGTATGAAGGGCCTGAGCCGGGTACCATCGTCGTTCATTTCAAGGATGATGCCACCGCGTTCAACGCCGAGAAGAAAGCCGTAATCGAGGGCAAGGGCGTTCTGAACAACCGGATTTCCGAGTTCATATTCGAGCGCCTGAACGACTTGGGCCTGCCGACACACTTCATCAAGCGACTTAACATGCGTGAACAGCTTGTTAGCGAAGTGGAGATCATTCCCCTTGAAGTCATTGTGCGCAACATCGCCGCCGGTTCCATGGCAAAACGCCTGGGTATCGAGGAAGGCACGGCATTACCGCGTTCGATCATCGAATTTTGCTACAAGAACGACGAGTTGGGCGATCCGCTGATTGCAGAAGAGCATATCACGGCATTTGGCTGGGCCAGCC
>JABDRA010000480.1 GCA_013041995.1 Anderseniella sp.
AAAATTGCTGACCAGCTTGTCCAGTTGTTCCACGACGGCGCGCGGACATATTACAAAGATATCAAGCGTGTCCTACCCGGGCACACGCTTCGGGTGCGGCAGGCAAGCACGCAAAGCGCAAAGTACTGGAGCCTCGATGATGTGCAGGAGGTCCGCTATGGCAGCGACGGCGATTATGCCGAGGCCGGCCTTGAGCGCTTCAATGAGGCGGTCAGGGCAAAAGTGGGTGATGGTGCGGGGGTCGGCACGTTCCTGAGCGGTGGACTGGATTCATCGTCGGTTGCAGTAACCGCCCTCGATCACTTGCCGGCCGGTCAGTCCTTGCCGGCCTTCACCTGGGTGCCGTCCAAAGATTGGGACGGGCGCTGCAGAGACGGGGTGTATGGCGACGAGACACCGTTCGTTGAAGACATCTGCAAGCAGCATCCACGCATCAAGCCGCATTTTGTCCGGTCAGAGGGTCACGGTCTTTTTCATCAGCTTGACGACTTTCTGGATTATGCCGGTGTGGCCCCGCGCAATGCGATCAACCTGTGCTGGATACATGATATCAATATGGCTGCACGGGATCAGGGGCTCAATGTTCTGCTGGAAGGCGGCATGGGCAACATGTCGTTGAGCTGGAGCGGCGAGGGGGTCCTGTTGGAGCGCTGGCGGCACCGGGATTATGCGAACTTGTTGCGCGATGTCTTTGTTGGCCCCGGCGGTCCGAAAGGTGTCTACCGCAGACTTACCCAGATGTTGTTGTTCCGGGTTGCGCCAGACTGGCTGCATCGGCGCTACTGTGAGCTTAGAGGTGGTCGCAGTGCTCTGCCGCTATGGCGCAGCCAGTCTGCCATCAATCCTGACTTTGCCCGTGAAATGCATGTGGAAGAGCGGCTGGAACACTATGGCTGGGATTTTTTCTCCAAGCCGATACGGGATACCAGGGCGGTGAGGGCAGAACTTGTAGCAGGCAGCTTCTCCCACGAGCGTGGCGACATCCATCAGGCCCTGAGGGCGATGCATGATGTTGAAACCCGTGATCCGTTTTCAGACCGCCGTCTTGTCGAGTGGTCGCTTGGACTGCCCGAGGCACAGTCACGGCGGTTTGGACAAAGCCGCTGGCTGATACGCCGCATGATGAAAGACAAGTTGCCGGCCTCGGTTCTCAACAATCCAAAGGGCGGTGAACAGGTGATAGACTGGCATACGCGTATGTCCTGGGACATGCCGCGTCTTCGCGATGAGCTGGATGCCCTTTCGGACGATCCGGATACCGCCAGGTTCATTGATGTCAAGTTGATCCGGAAATACCTGGATGACTGGCCCACAGAGACCCCGTTTGGTTCAAAGGAACGCGGCTATGGCTTCATACCCGTCGGTATCGGGTCAGCAATTGCGGCCGGCCGACTGGTCAGGCGCACTAAGGGGTCCAATCGCTAACGCTTCCTTCATGCAACTTTCCCAAACTTTTCCGCCAATCATCAGGTCGTTCGAAATCAGTGCACGACATGCGGCAGATCGGGCGCTATAAGCACTCGCGGTCGCCTTTAGTGTGATATGGCAGCGTGGCTCTAGTGAACTCATGTTGCTCCAGGGAGATTTTCCATTGCGTGTTCTGGTTACCGGTACGGCGGGGTTCATCGGGTTTCATCTGGCCAACCGCCTGAGGTCCGACGGACACCAGGTGACGGGCTTCGACAATATGTCATCTTACTACGACGTTGCATTGAAGCGGGCACGGCTGGAACAGTTGCGTCTTGCCCAGATACCTGTTGTGGAAGCCGATCTTTGCGACAAGGCTGCGTTGCAAGATGCCTGGCGGAAGGCTGATCCGCAGGTCGTGGTGCACCTGGCGGCCCAGGCCGGGGTTCGCTACAGTCTGGATAATCCGCAGGCCTATGTTGACAGTAATCTTGTCGGCTTCGCCAACATGCTGGAACTGGTACGCGAGGCAAAGCCCGCGCATTTCCTGTATGCCTCAACCAGTTCCGTGTATGGCGCCAACACCACGCTGCCGTGGTCGGAAAGCCATCCCGTGGAACATCCGGTATCATTTTACGCCGCCACAAAGAAATCCAACGAGATGATGGCGCATTCTTACTCGGATCTGTTCAGATTACCGATGACCGGCATGCGGTTCTTTACGGTTTACGGTGAGTGGGGCCGCCCAGACATGGCGTTTTTCAAGTTCGCCGAGGCGATGCTCAAAGGCGAAGCGATCGAGGTGTACAACCACGGCAAGATGACCCGCGATTTCACCCACGTCAGCGATGTGGTTGACGCGGTTGTCGGACTGATGGCGGTAACGCCTGAACCCGCGGCAACGGTCGAAGGTGAAGCGGCACGCCTTGGTACAAGCCCGGTTGCACCGCACAGGCTTGTCAATATTGCGTCAGGCACACGTGTTGAACTGGTGGACTACATCCAATGCCTGGAAAACTCACTTGGGCTAAAGGCGCAGATCAACTTTACCGGCATGGCGCCCGGTGATGTGCGCGATACTTGGGGAGATGTTTCGATCCTGTCCGAGCTGACCGGGTATATTCCGAAAGTCGGGGTCGATGACGGTATTGAACGCTTTGCCCACTGGTATCGTGACTATTATGGCTTGAAGGACTGAGCCTCACAACAACGGTCTCGCTTTGCTGGAACCTGAGCGCGACGTGTTGTGTGCCGGCAGCACTTTACGCGTTCACTTGCGGCTGTGTTGTTCTAGGCTGCGCGGGGAATCGAATCGACTGAGCGGACCCTGGAATGTCATTTAAAAGCTTCATCTTGTCACTGTGGGCTTTCCGACCCGGCCTGCTTGCGTTGAACATTATGCTGCTGGTCGCGCGGACTCTGGCGGAAGGACTTGGCCTGATCCTGCTTGTGCCCCTGCTGGCCCTGGTCGGTGTTGCTTCTCAAGGAGAGACCAGCTGGTTTACAGATCTTCTGCGAACCGGGTTTGACCGGCTCGGGTTTGATCTGTCGCTGCGGTCAGTTTTGCTGATATTCGTGGCTCTGATGGTTGTTCGGGCTGTGATCGGCTTTGCCTACAACATTGCCTCTG
>JABDRA010000481.1 GCA_013041995.1 Anderseniella sp.
GCGTTGGCCTTTATTCTGTGGGTGGTTCACAACTTCCCGAACCGGCACGATCTGGTCTGGCTTCTGAAAGGCGGCGGCCTGTTCACCAAAGGGTCACACCCGCCGGCAAAAAAATTCAATGCCGGTCAGAAAATCCTGTTCTGGAGCGTTGTAATTCTGACAGTTTCCGTTTCCCTGTCCGGTATCGCGTTGATGTTCCCGTTTGAAACAGCGTTCATGGCAAAGACGTTCGCCGCCTTGAACGCCATCGGGTTTGACCTGCCGACCAGCGTAACCGCCATCCAGGAACAGCAACTCAACCAGATCTGGCATGCCATTGTCGGTGTTTTGTTCATCGTCATCATACTGGGGCACATCTACATTGGTTCTGTCGGTATGGAAGGGGCGTTTGATGCAATGGGGTCAGGTGAGGTCGATACCAACTGGGCGCGCGAACATCACAGCCTGTGGGTCGAGGAGGTGGAGCAGAAAGCCAAGTCGGCGCCTGCTGCAGGCTCGGCCAGCCAGCCGGCGGAATAGCGTCTCGGGGTTGTAAACTTGGCAGCTGATCGTGTTTTTCAAACTCTGTCTTGCCGTCCGCTGAAGGTCCGGTTTGTCTGGATCGGGTTGGCGGCGATCATCACGCTGATCGCGGCATTGAGCCTGCCTGTCGGGGCTGAGACCAAGCCCGGGCAGGGAGACCTCAGGGGTCATGGCGGGCCGGTCAAATCGGTGGCCACGTCTCCAGACGGTGTCGGCATTGTTTCCGGCAGTTTCGATTATTCCATGATGTACTGGGATGTCGCTGATGCAGTAAAACCGGCCATGCTGAAACGATTTTCAGATCATGACGGAGCGGTGAATGCGGTTGTCATCCTGCCTGATGGCGGGCATGCGGTCACCGGCAGTGATGACGGCATGGTGCGTCTGCTTGATCTGCAATCAGGCGCCGTTGAGCATATCTTCAAGGGCCATGACCTGAAGGTGGTCGCTCTCGCCGTGTCTCCGGACGGCAAGCTTCTGGTGTCGGCTTCGTGGGACCGAACGGTACGGCTCTGGTCACTTCCCGAAAAACGCCTACTGCATGTTCTCAAGGGCCATCGCAACACGGTCAATGCTGCGGTGTTTTCGACGGACGGTGAGTTTGTCTATTCTACCGGTACCGACGCCACCATTCGCAAATGGCGGGTCAGCGACGGCGCCGAGGAGCGGGTGATCTATCGCAATGGCTGGGGCATCAATGTGCTGGCCGCCTTGCCCGGCGGCAGGGAGCTGGCATTTGGCGCCCTTAATGGAACAGCAGCCGTGCTCGATATAGAAAGTGGTGAAATTGCCCACCAGTTGGCGCAGCGCGAACGCCCCATCTTGTCGGTCGCAGTGTCTCCGGAACACCAGGTCCTGGCGTTTGGCGGCGGTGACGGCATTGTGTCTGTATATGACATGACCGACTGGACCCCTGTGAAACTCCTCGACAATCCATATGGTCCGATCTGGGCCCTGACCTTTTCCGGTGACGGCGACACGCTCTACCTGGGCGGGCTCGATGACACGGTACATTACTGGCAATTCCGGCCGGGCCGTGATTTTGAACCGGCCCGCGGAAAATTTCCGCGCCGTTTTCAGGCCGATGAGGGCTTGAGCGTCGGGGAACGTCAGTTCGCCCGTAAATGTTCGGTCTGTCATACCCTGTCACCAGACGATGCCAATCGCGCCGGACCGACCCTTTACGGTGTGTTCGGCCGCAAGGCAGGTACCCTGCCGGGATATGCATACTCAAGGGCTCTGCTTGATTCTGATATTGTCTGGAACGCTGACACCATCGGGAAGCTGTTCGAAAAAGGCCCGCAGCATCTGGTGCCCGGCACCAAAATGCCTCTGCAGAAAATGTCCAATACCGAAGAGCGCGATGCCATGATTGAGTGGTTGAAGGAAAAGACGCAAAGCTCATCGGATGGGGCAACAAAGTGAAAACAGTTTGCACATAGGTGCGAGGCACACCTATATCAGTGAGAGAATGGCAAGAGCCACAGTCCCGACGGGGTTGCGGCAAAAGGGGAAACAGGAAGGGTCAACACAATGAAAGCATTTGTACTGGCATGCGCAGCCATGGCCGTGATCGGGTTTGGCGCGCATTTTACGCTGGCTTCGCTAGAACTTTCAGCGAGCAATGTATACGCGACCGACAATGTGCGCCAATAGGATAGGATGGTCTTTGGTTACTGCGACCTGCAACCATCAACATGACCGTTTCTGACGTAGTCGCCACTTACAGCAAACAGGGAAACACCGAAAAATGGATGACGACAAGTTCAACATGTCGATGCGCAAATTCCTCAAGCAGGTCGGCGTGACATCACAGCAGAAAATCGAAGAGGCGGCGCGAGCGTCCGGCAAGTCGTCCGGTAGTGTGAAGGTGACGGCGACAATCACATGTGGTGATATCTCGTTGGACCATACGGTGACCGGCGAGATCGATCTCGGGTGATGGCCCCGGGCCGGCGCTTGCATCAGGTTTACAGGTATTTGTCATGAATGAAGAGCCGGTCTTTCCGCCCTTGTTGAACGGCATTGCCGTTGCGCCGGGTACCGAAACTGCAAGTATCGCTGTCGCTGCCGTGATGGCAGGCGAGGCGGGTGCCGGCGATTTATACTGGTCACAGTCGGAAGATCGCCTCAACATGGCCGTGGTGCTGGAACCCGATGTGTCGTTGGCGCGTGCGGTTCAGGTGCGTCATGTTCTCGCGGTGGCTTTTGGGGATGCATTCGGCGCCATCTCGCCACCGGAAATCGGCGTTCATTATCGCTGGCCGGGGGATATTCTGGTCAATGGTGCCAGAGTCGGCGCGATAACGCTGGACGTGCCGGCGGGGTCGACCGCTGATCAGGTGCCGCCATGGATGGTGCTGGGGCTTGATGTGGCCATCACCCTTGACCTGTCTGTTGAAAACCCCGGCGAACTGCCGGATCGCACCACGTTGCATGAGGAAGGTGCCGGTGAGGTCACCCGCACCATGCTGGTCGAATCCGTTTCACGCCATTTCCTGACCTGGATCGATGGCTGGATGAACGAAGGGTTCAAGAGTGTGCACGAAAACTGGCTGGGCCGGGCGATGGGGTCAGACCAGGACGTCACGGTTTGTCACGCCGGAACGACAGTGAGTGGACGGGTAACCGGCATGGATGAAGAGGGTAACCTGCTGTTTACGCCGGCAGACAATACGGTGCAGGCGTTTGCGCTTGTAGACACGGTGGAGAGGCACCTGCCGACATGATCAAGGTTCTGCGCACCATCCGGTTTGACAGTTCGGACGACAGTGTGTTTGTCACACCTGCCGGACCTGACGAGATCGCCCTGTCCGGCGCATTTGCCTTTGCCGGTGTCGGTGTTGAGGACATCAGGGGGAAGACACGACAGGCATTTGCCAACGGATTTCTGGCACTGCCCAGCCTGGGCCGTGCAACGTTTGTATCTGTCGGCGAGGCGAAGGAGGATGAAGTGTCTGATGCTGTCGATGCCCTGGCGCGCTTGTTTATGGAAGACTATGACGCGCCTGATCTGAATACGGCGCGTGATGCAGCGCGCGAAGAAGTGGATTTTTCATGTGAACTGGCCCACGGTAAACCGCTCAACACTTTGCTGACTGTGCATCGTACGCTCACCGAAGAAGGCGTAATCCATGAAGAATATCGTGAAATCACACCACCCGGGCAGGAGCGCCCGCACACGCGTATCTGGGATGTAGCTGATGAGTGAACGTGCATGGCATTCATCCGGTGCTTATCTGCTCAACCGATTGCCGGGCCGCGGCGGCCTGGAAGTGACGGCAGACTATTTGAGGGCTTATTTTGCGCGCCCCGAACTGGCCCCGATCGAGGAAAGCTGTGAGGCGGAACAAGTGGCTCACGCCCGCCTTGTCGACAATCCATACCTGGAATTGTCTGAACAGGAGCTGGCCGAGTTCGAGGACGCAGATGCAGGTCAGAACTACAAGGTGTTCCTGGCCTTCCGCGACCTGCTGGTGGCGTCAAAGACCCTTGAAAAGGCCTACCTGGCAATTGTGCGCGGTGAAGCGGGCAATGTGCCACCACTGTTTGTCGAGCAGATTGTGCACGCCATTTTGGCCAGTATTCTGCACGGACAGACCGATCCGATGCGCTGGCGGGCCGCCGAAGTTTTCTTCCGCTCGCAAAACGTGTCTGCCGAGGAAGGTCAGTTGATGCTGGCAGATGAGGAAGTCGTCGACATGTTTGCCGAAACCGGCGGTATGGGCGGGCTTGGCCAACTGGTTGTGGAAGCGGCAACGCCGCTCAGGGAAGTCGAACTGGACGTTCTCGATGAAGACAACAAGCAGATGTACTGGGCTCGTGCGGAACGCTTCGACACGGTTGTCGATTTTCGCTTTACCCAGCCGGCAAGTGACGCCTTCGCCCGGGTCATTGAACACTGGATCAACCATTTTACCGGTGTAAGTGTCCGGGTTCAGCCGGTGCAGCGCATAGATGACGAAAAATGGACCTGGCATATCGGCATGGATGCCACCGCCACCCAGTTGATGAACAAGTTGTACGAAGGCGCAGACCTGTCGCTTGAGGAAGAAGTCAGCATTATCGGGCTGTTCCGCATGGATATTCTGGATCAGCAATCGGTCATCGAGCGCGCGCGTGGAAAGCCGGTCTGGCTTGGACTGGCCAAATCTGCGGCCGGCAAACTGAACATGAAACCGCAAAACCTGCTGATCAACATGCCATTGCAGCGTGGCAGCTGAACAAATAGACTTAATGCTGCCTCGCAAGGGCAGGGACAGGTTTTGCGGGATCAATACACCGGGGTAAAAGCGGGGAGGAACTGTGCAATGGATAGTCGTCATTTTCTGGACAGAAGCGGTGCCAGGTTTTTAGCAGGCCTGATCTGTGTTCTGGCCCTGTCTGGCCTGGCCCTGACCTGGCACAAGCAAAACAATACCGATACGGCAGGACGTCCGGTTGCCGCAACCGGTGTTGCAGGCGCAACTGCGACCAACGACCCGGCAGTCAATCCGAAATTCGACGAATGCCGCACCAAGCGCAGCGCCGACATTGCCAACATGCTTAAAGACGGCGTCATTGATCAGGCCAAGCATGATGAGTTTCTGGCGGGCGCCCTGCAAAGGTGTGCCGGCATGTTCCCGCCGGAAAGCTAGAGTCTTTCACGCTTAGATAGAAGCGCTTGATGGACAGCGTTAGGCCTCCCTTGTGGTCAACCGGCCCACGGCGGGAGCTGCGCCTTGCCAGCAATCTCTGGGGTCCACGTTTACCTGGCGACCATCCGCCCTGGATGCCAATTTTCGTTCCCTGCTGTCCGGACAAATTATTGAGACTGGAATCCGGGTCCGCCGTCTCCCCGGACAGCAATGAGCGTTTGCTTGCATAACCAGGTAGATAATTCGACCTGCAAGTCGGATTGACAAAAGTACATTATTTCTATATTTCTAGTTTTATCGAAATGTAAGGTAAAAGATCATGAACCTCGTCACAGCTGCTCAAGGGTTTTCCGCCATGGGATCAGAATCCCGTCTGGAAGTTTTGCAATCCCTTGTCAGGGCGGGGGACAAGGGATTGCTGGTGGGTGATATCCAGCAACGCACCGGTATTCCGGGCTCAACCCTTGCCCATCATCTGAAGTTTCTCACATCGGCTGATCTGATCGTGCAGAACAAGCACGGGCGTACCATTGTCAACCAGGCCAACTATCAGCACCTGCAGGCTCTGGCGGCCTTCATCCTGGAAGAGTGTTGTACAGACCAGGAGATCGAAGCATGAGCGATTTATCCCGCGAGCAATTGCCTCTGGCGGACGAGATAAAATCCCGTCTCGCCACGCCGTGGACGATTACCATGCTGGCGCCGGTTGCGGTTGCCGTGCTGGATTTCCCCAACCTGGTTCCGGTCACCAGTTTTGCTGCAAAGGCATTTCTGGGAACACTGCCCTACATCGCTTTCGCGGTATTCTTAATCGCGGCACTGAAGGCCGCTGGCGCCGAGGCCGTCATTGCCAATGCGTTCAAGGGCCGTGAAAACCGCATGATCGTGCTGGCAGCCCTGTTTGGCGGACTGGCACCGTTTTGTTCATGCGAGGTCATCCCGTTTATCGCTGGCCTGCTGGCATTGGGAGCACCTTTGTCCGCAGTAATGGCATTCTGGCTGTCATCTCCGCTGATTGATCCGCCAACGCTGTTGATCACAGCCGCAGCCCTGGGCTGGCCGTTTGCCATAGGCAAGGCGGTGTCAGCTATCGGACTGGGACTGTTTGGCGGGTTTGCAATCAAGCTGTTGCTGAAGGGCGGCTGGTTTGGCGAGCCGTTGCGTGAACAGATCGCGTCCGGCTGCGGCTGCGGTCCGAACCCGTTCGACGGCAAGCCGGTATGGCAGTTCTGGCACGAAGCCGGACGCAGGCAGGTGTTTACGACCGAGTTCATCAACAACGCGCTGTTCCTGATCAAATGGCTGGCTCTGGCCTACGTTCTGGAAGCACTGCTGATCACCTACATACCTGCATCCCTCATTGCCGGTCTGGTTGGTGGTGAAGGCATTGCACCGATTGCCATCGCGGCCCTGGTCGGCATGCCGGCCTATCTGAACTCCTACATAGCCCCGCCTTTGCTGTCAGGCTTGATGGAACAGGGCATGAGCGCAGGCGCTGCCATGTCATTCATGGTCGCTGGTGCCGTCAGCTCGGTTCCGGCCATGGCGGCGGTGTGGTCATTGGTGAAGAAACAGGTATTCGCCGCCTATCTCGGACTTGGTGTCTCAGGTGCAATCGTGTCAGGTATCATCTTTCAGATGGTTGTTTGAGGGCGGGGACCGCGGACGGATGGATTGTACTCGTTGCCTTGTTTTATTCCGCTCACGCAAGCAGCCTTCGGCTGCGCTCCGCGGGGGCGCACTTCGTGCGGCGGCCGGTCGGCCTTGCCTCAGCACTACGTGCTTCGGT
>JABDRA010000484.1 GCA_013041995.1 Anderseniella sp.
CTTCACAACCGGCGAACTCAAGGCGGAAGGCAGCTCGATTTCCGAAGGCATTGGTCAGGGCCGCATAACTGCGAACCTTGAAGACGCGCCGATTGATCGCGCCTGGCGTATTGGTGATGCGCAGGCAGTTGAAATCGTCTTTGA
The DNA here is from genome assembly GCA_013041995.1 of Anderseniella sp. Classification (GTDB taxonomy): domain Bacteria; phylum Pseudomonadota; class Alphaproteobacteria; order Rhizobiales; family Aestuariivirgaceae; genus Anderseniella. The sequence continues at coordinate 145 of JABDRA010000484.1, forward strand.
TCTCCTCAAGGAAGAAGGCCTGTGCATGGGCGCATCGACCGGCGTGAATATAGCCGGCGCCATGGAACTTGCCCGGGAAATGGGACCGGGCCACACGATCGTAACGGTGCTTTGCGACTTTGGATCGCGCTATCAGTCGCGTCTCTACAATCCGGAATTCCTTCGATCAAAGGACCTGCCGGTGCCGGACTGGATGGAAGCTCCCCTGAATGTTCCCGACGTAACCGCAGATGCTGAAGCCTAAGGGGGCAAATTTCATGACTGAAGCCTTGTTTCGCGAAGACGCTTATCTGAAGAGCTGCACAGCCACGGTGCTGGAGGTAAATGATCGAGGCGGCATTGTTCTCGATCAGTCCAACTTCTATGCAACCGGCGGTGGCCAGCCTGGAGACAGCGGCACCCTGACACTGGCGGATGGCTCCAGCATCGCCATTGCCACCACGGTATATGGCGAAGACCGCTCGCAGATCGTTCATGTGGCAGAAGACGGCGCCACGCTGCCGGCAATTGGAGAGAATGTCGAACTGGCGCTCGACTGGTCGCGCCGGTTTGGAATGATGCGGGTTCACACCGCCCTTCACCTGATGTGCGCTCTGGTTCCTTTTCCAGTGACCGGAGGCCAGATTTCACCGGAAGGCGGCAGGCTGGATTTCGACATTGATGATCCCGGTGCCATAGACAAGGACACGCTTTCAGCAGGCCTTCAGGCCCTGGTGCAGGCAGATCACGGGATTTCGCAGCGCTGGATCAGCGATGCCGAACTGGAGGCCAATCCCGGCCTTGTTCGCACCATGTCGGTCAAACCACCAATGGGCTCCGGCAAGGTAAGACTGATCGCAATTGGCGAGGATGGCACGGTCGACCTGCAGCCATGCGGCGGAACGCATGTTGCTTCTACTGCCGAGATTGGCAACATTGCCATTACCAAGATCGAGAAGAAGGGCAAGAACAATCGCCGGTTCAGGCTTGCCCTGATGGACTAGATCAGTATGGGTTCAATTGAAGCCATGTTGCTCTGGAATCCGGCCCATCATAATCGACCTGACTGTTTGAGACGAAAGTAGACATATGCCGACACTTCTGGACGAACGCGAACACCTGGTCTCAGCACAATGGCTCGAGGAGCGGCTCGAAGCCCCGGACATCGTCATCGTGGATGCGTCCTATTATCTGCCTGACGCGGGCCGTAATGGCCGCGAAGAGTATGAGGAGCGGCATATCCCCGGCGCTGTGTTCTTCGACATTGACGACATATCGGACGAGACCAGTTCGCTGCCGCACACCATGCCGCCGCCGGAGAAATTCTCGTCACGCATGCGGAAAATGGGCATTGGCGATGGCATGCGCGTGGTGGTTTATGACGGCGCCGGGTTGTTTTCCGCAGCGCGCGTGTGGTGGATGTTCCGAACCTTCGGCCACACAGATGTTGCCATTCTCGATGGCGGCTTTCCGAAGTGGCTTGCCGAAGACCGGCCCGTCGAAGACGGCCCTGCAATGCAACGCCAGCCTCGGCATATGAGCGCGCGCTATTCGGCATCCAGCGTGCGAGACAAGAAGGACGTGCTCAATGCGATCAGTTCCGGTTCACAGCAGATTGCAGATGCCAGATCCCCTGGCCGGTTTTCTGCGCGCGAACCTGAACCGCGTGCCGGCATGCGCGGTGGCCATATGCCTGGTGCGCGCAATGTGCATTACAAGGCACTGCTCAATGAAGACGGCACGGTGAAATCCACCGAGGCCCTTGCAAAGGTTTTCGACGATGCCGGAATTGACGTGTCCAAACCTGTCATTACCTCTTGCGGATCAGGTGTAACCGCTGCAATCCTCACACTCGGTCTGACGCTCGTCGGACACAAAGCAAATTCCCTTTATGATGGTTCATGGGCTGAATGGGGAAGCGACCCCGATACCCCCATCGAAACAGACTGATGACACAGAAAGCGGCCACCACATGAAGCGCAAGATCCCATCTTCAGGGTTTGGCAATGCAAAAAAACCGGCAAGTGTGAAACAGGAGACCCAGGATATCGAAACGACGGTAACCTACCTGTCCATGGATCATCCGCCATCTCTCAGGGTCATGCCACCTGCCAATCTCAAGCTGGCGCTGATGCACGTGCAGGACCCGACAATCAGTTACTACCGGTATCTGTACGATGCGGTCGGTGCCGAACATCACTGGATCGATCGCAATCTGTTGAGCGATGACCAGCTGGCGGCGGCCATCAATGCAGACGACGTGGATATCTATGTCGCTTATTGCGCCGGCAATCCGGCCGGGTATTTCGAAATCGACGCCCGTGACACTGAAAAATGCTGGCTGGCCTATTTCGGGCTGTTGCCGGAGTTTCACGCACTCGGCATCGGCAAATGGCTGCTATCGGAAGCCGTGCGCACAGCCTGGGCAGGCAAGCCCGAAAGCCTGCACGTCGAGACCTGCACCCTGGATTCGCCGCATGCCCTGGGGCTGTATCAGAAAATGGGGTTCATACCCTATGAGCGGCGCAGCAAAACCATGACAGTGCCGGTTTAGAGCGAGATGATCCCTGCCCGCACTCGAAAACTGATCGGGACTTTTGTCTTTTTGGCATTCCTGATTGTCTATTCGCTGATCGCAATGGCTATTGGCGCCCGCTATCTGTCGACCGTTCACGGCATCTGGCAGTTCCTGTTTTATGCCGTTGCCGGACTGGCCTGGCTGCCGGGCGCCATGGCGATCATCTCGTGGATGGCGAAAGCCGACAAGCAGTAGTGTTCATATCACGGCATGCAGAAGCGTCAGCCCTGACGAGGACGCGCTGGATTCGGGAGGAATTTTTGTGCCTGATCAAATTCGCGTTTCTGCCCAACCTTTGATGTGATTTTTGTTTCAACTGCCATCAGGCAAGGTGTGTGGTTTGCCACAGACCTCAGAACTGACCGTATTTAACAATCGTCTTGATGGATCGCCAAGTGGCCAGCGATCGTCCGCCCCGGCCAGACTGACCGGACGGCAATAGTCATATCCGGCAAAAAACCGCTTCGGCAACAAAGACCGATACAGCCGGGAAATGCCACATATCAAATTCGGAGGTTTGAACCATGGTCGCCATTCCTGTTCTGATCGTTATCCCGGCAACCGATACCACCCGTGAATCGGCACGCGTATCAGCTGAGTCATTCGCATCCGGATCCCGAGCCGTTACGGGCATAGATAAAGCCACGGAACGCGACCTGCCCGACGGTTGTGTACTCGACACAAATTTTGCCGCGGTGCCGATAGGGATGGCCAAGCCGACCGCAAAGAGTTTCAAAATGACCGCAACCAGCAAAGACAAACAGTACGTTGTCCGCGGCATGGTGGATTCCGATCAGATATCCTCGCTGACCAGCACCAGTGCGGATGGGCCACGCGTGTTTGTCGATGCCCAGGTGGGATCGATGCCGATTTGCCCGGGCGACCCGGCCCGGGGCAACGCTGCTGATGTGCGCGGATTGCTCGGCGTCAGCCAACTGTCACGCCGCCATTTGAGTGGCGATGGCGTTGCTGTTGCCATCGTCGATACCGGCATCAATCTCGCCCATCTGCGCCAGCGCGGATTGTCGGCCCGGCTCGATCCGCATATTTTCTGGACCCCGACCCCAAACACAAATCCAGGTGAATATCCGGTGGACCATGGCACCATGTGCGCCTACGCGGTTTCCATTGCAGCGCCGGAATGCACATTGCTGGACTTTCCGCTGCTGAGGTCCACGACCAGCGGCGGCTCGGTGATGGACGGGTTCTTGAGTGATGCTGTTCAGGCGTACGCCGTCATGCTGACCATGATGCGAAAACCGGAAGAAGAACGCCCCTACCATTCGCTGGTGGTCAACAACAGCTGGGGGATGTTCCATCACAGCTGGGATTTTCCTCCCGGCCATCCGGGACGATATGC
>JABDRA010000492.1 GCA_013041995.1 Anderseniella sp.
AAGAGCGGGTGAAGATGACCCGCCTGCGCCAGACAATTGCGCGCCGGTTGAAGGATGCCCAGGACACCGCTGCCATGCTGACCACCTTCAACGAGGTGGACATGAGCGCGGTCATGGATCTGCGCAAGCGCTACAAGGAACTGTTCGAGAAAAAGCACGGCGTGAAACTCGGTTTCATGGGCTTCTTCACCAAGGCCGTGTGCCATGCGCTGAAAGAAGTCCCGGCGGTCAACGCAGAGATCGACGGCACTGACATCGTCTACAAGAACTTCTGCCATGTCGGTGTGGCGGTTGGAACTGCCAAGGGCCTGGTGGTGCCGGTGGTGCGCAATGCCGACGAGATGTCGATTGCCGAGGTGGAAAAAGACATTACCCGTCTTGGCGGCCTGGCACGCGACGGCCAGCTTTCAATGGCGGACATGCAGGGCGGCACCTTCACCATTTCCAATGGCGGCGTGTACGGGTCCTTGATGTCGACACCCATTCTGAACGCACCGCAGTCGGGTATTCTCGGCATGCACAAAATTCAGGAACGCCCGATGGCGGTCAACGGCGAAGTGAAGATACGGCCGATGATGTATCTTGCCCTGTCTTACGACCACCGGATCGTTGACGGCAAGGAAGCCGTGACATTCCTGGTGCGGGTGAAAGATTCACTGGAAGACCCCGAGCGCCTGGTGCTTGACCTGTAAGGAACGAACTCATGTATGATCTTGTTGTAATCGGCACAGGCCCAGGCGGCTATGTGGGAGCCATTCGGGCTGCGCAACTGGGCATGAAGGTCGCCGTCGTTGAAAAACGCGCCGCCCATGGCGGTACCTGCCTGAATGTCGGCTGCATACCGTCCAAGGCTTTGCTGCACGCGTCGGAACTTTTCGAAGAAGCCGGACACTCGTTCCAGAACATGGGCATCAAGGTATCGGCACCCAAGGTCGACATGAAGCAGATGTTGAAGTTCAAGCAGGATGCAATTGACGGCAATACCAAGGGCATCGAGTTCCTGCTCAAGAAAAACAAGATCGATGCGTTTCACGGGACCGGCAAGATACTCGGTGCCGGCAAGGTCGAGGTGATGCCTGAAAAAGGTGACGCCCAGGTTCTGGAAACCAAGAACATCTGCATTGCAACCGGTTCCGACGTGGCCCAGTTGCCGGGCATAGACATTGACGAAAAGCAGATCGTGTCTTCGACGGGCGCACTGGAACTGACCAAGGTGCCGGGTCACATGGTGGTGGTTGGCGCCGGCGTTATCGGGCTTGAGCTGGGCTCCGTATGGCGCAGGCTTGGAGCCAGGGTGACCGTGGTTGAATACCTGGACCGCATTCTGCCCGGCATGGACAGCGAAGTTGCCAAGAAGTTCAGGGTCATGCTTGGCAGGCAGGGTTTCGAATTCAAGCTGGGCTCCAAGGTGACCGGTGCCAAGACATCGAAATCAGGAGTCAAGGTCACCATCGAGCCGGCCAAGGGCGGTGACGCTGAAACGCTGGATGCGGACATGGTGCTGGTGGCCATCGGTCGTGTGCCCTTTACCGATGGTCTGGGGCTGGAAGAGGCAGGCGTTGCGCTGGATGAACGCAAGCGGGTTGTTGTGGACGATCATTTTGCCACCAATGTCGCGGGCATTTTTGCCATCGGCGACGTGGTGCGTGGTGCCATGCTGGCGCACAAGGCCGAGGAAGAAGGCGTCGCGCTGGCGGAACTGCTGGCCGGCCAGAAAGGCCACGTGAATTACGGTATCATTCCCGGCGTGGTCTACACTTACCCGGAAGTGGCATCGGTGGGTAAAACCGAAGATGAACTGAAGGATGAAGGCGTGGCCTACACGTCAGGCTCGTTTCCGTTCATGGCCAACGGCCGGGCCAAAGCCAACCAGACCACCGACGGGTTCGTGAAAGTGCTGGCCGACGCCAGGACCGATCAGGTTCTTGGCGTGCACATTCTTGGGCCGCAGGCCGGTGAACTGATCCATGAATGTGCCGTGCTGATGGAGTTTGGCGGATCGTCGGAAGACCTTGCCCGGACCTGCCATGCCCATCCGACCCTGTCGGAAGCGGTCAAGGAAGCAGCCCTTGCCGTCGACAAGCGCGCCATCCATTCGTAAATCGGCTTGATCAGATTTCTGACTCCGGCATCAGCCTGCTGCCGTCGATCATGCGCGTGTAGCTGAACGGGGCAGGGTCGACCACAGGTGTCTTGCCGGTGACGAGGTCCGCCATCAGTTCACCCGCACCGGGACCAATGCCGAACCCGTGCCCTGAAAAGCCGGTTGTCAGGTAAAGGCCCGGTATCTGATCAATCCCGGATATGACCGGAACGGCATCCGGTGTCACGTCAATCACACCGGCCCACTTGTTGGTGATCGAGACACCCTTGAACCCGGGATGATCTGCAGCCAGTTTGTTCAGGCATTCCTCCAGCACCCAGTCGACGGGCTTGGGATCGAGCACGCGGACTTTTTCAAACGGTGACACTTCATCCAGCGACCAGCGTGATGCCAGCATGGCTTCCGAGATAAACCGCTTGCCGATGCGCAGTTTCAGATGCGGCCATTCAGAGCGCAGCGCCGGCAGGAACGCTTTCAGGTACTTGAAGGACGCGGGGATGATGTCAGACACGGTGACGGCGTTATGGGCAATGGTGTAGCCGCCGTCTGCCCGTTTGCGCACCGCGTACTTTCCACCGGCAAACGACGTTGCATAGGGCAGGTCCAGCGGCTCTGTAGCCTGTACGTTTGACAAGGTAATGAGTTGCGGCAGGTCGAGCCCGAGATTGCCCAGAAAGCGACGTGACCAGGCACCACCGGCATACACCACCGACGTGCACCTGACGCGGCCGCGCTCGGTCATCACGCCCGAGACCCTGCCGGCTTCGGTTTCAATGCCGCGAACGGCCCAGCCGGTGAAGATTTGCGCTCCCTTGTTTCTGGCAGCCTGCGCAATGGCAGGGGCGGCGCGTTGCGGTTCGGCGCGACCATCACTTTCGGTGTAAAGGGCGCCTGAAAACCTGGCGCTGGCGCCGGGTACCAGCTTGTCGAGTTCCTCGCCGCGGACAATGCGCGAATTGACCTGGAACGGCTGGGCGTTTTTTGCAGCCCATGCCTCGCGCTGCTGCAGGCCGCGTTCATCCGGCTCCATATAGGCAATGCCGCACTGCTTGAAGC
>JABDRA010000498.1 GCA_013041995.1 Anderseniella sp.
GCCGAACCCTGCTTGACGGGTTTGACCTCCCCGTCGGCACCCGCCGCAGGTCCGGCGGTTTCACCACCGAAGCCGCCAAGGATGACCGAGATGAACGACCGGTTCATGCCTTTGCACATGATGTAGGACAGGATGGCGCCGGACGAGCCCACCAGCGCTCCGGTAATGATCAGTGCCGTGTTGCCCAGTGTAAAGCCGATACCCGCGGCCGCCCAGCCGGAATATGAGTTCAGCATAGACACCACCACCGGCATGTCGGCACCGCCGATAGGGATGATGATGAGCACCCCGAACACCAGCGCCAGCACGACGATCAGCCAGAACGCGGTTGTCGACTGCGATGCCATGAACCAGATGCAGGCAATGACGATTGCCGCGAACAGCCCGATATTGATCATGTGCCGCGCCGGCAGCATGATCGGTGCGCCCGATACGCGGCCCGACAGCTTGCCGAAAGCAATGACCGAACCGGTGAAGGTAATCGCACCTATGCCGGCACCCAGCGCCATCTCCAGCAGGGACGCAGCCCCAATCTGACCGGATGCGTCCGAGATTTCGAACGCGGCCGGCGAATACAGCGCTGCTGCTGCCACAAACACGGCAGCAAGACCAACCAGCGAGTGGAAAGCCGCAACAAGTTCCGGCATCGCCGTCATCGGAATGTTCTTGGCCGTGTAGGCACCAATGCCGCCGCCAATGGCGATGGCAAGAATGATCAAGCCCCATGTGGTGGCCGACCCGACCCCCATGAGCAGCAGCGTGGTCACAACCGCAACCGCCATGCCGATCATGCCGAACTGATTACCCTGCCTTGATGATTCAGGGTGCGAAAGCCCGCGCAGCGCCAGAATGAACAGGACGCCTGAAACGAGGTACAGAAGAGCCGCGATATTTGCTGACATCACTTGGCTTCCTTCTTCTTGTACATAGCCAGCATTCGCTGGGTAACCAGGAAGCCGCCGAATATGTTAACGCTGGCAAAAATCAGGGCAATGAAGCCGAACACCATGGCCGCTGTCGAACCGGACGCCACCGCACCGGCGCCAACCGCCAGCAGTGCTCCGACCACGATGACCGAGGAAATTGCATTGGTCACCGACATCAACGGTGTGTGCAGTGCGGGTGTCACCTGCCACACGACATAATAGCCGACGAAGATTGCCAGTACGAAGATCGCCAGGCGAAACACAAATGGATCAATGCCTGTCGCAGCTCCTGCTGCTGCACCTGCTCCTTCTGCAATCAATTGCGCCTGATCAGCAAGAACCTGCGCCTGTTCAGACGCGGTCCGCGCGGTATCTGCTGCATTTCGCGCAGCTTCGGCTGCCGCTTTTGCGGCTTCTGCCACCTCTTCCGGGGTCATTCCTGCCATTGCTCTAGTTCCCCTTCTTTTCTGTCAGAATCGAATGCACAATTTCACCATCACGCATCAATCCGCTGCCGGTGATGATTTCATCTTCCCAGTCGAGCTTCATTTCACCTTCCGGTGACACGATCAGGTCAACAAAATTCTGCAGGTTCTTCGCGTACAGTGTCGAGGCGTTGCCGGCCAGTTTGCCGGGCAGATTTTCGTGCCCCATAATCGCAACGCCCTTGTGATCAACGATCCTGCCGGGTTTCGACAGCGGACAGTTGCCGCCGCGCTCCACCGCCATGTCGACGATAATCGACCCGGCTTTCATGCTTTCAACCATTTCCTTGGTCACCAGCACCGGAGCGGGACGTCCGGGGATCAGCGCCGTTGTAATGACGATGTCCTGGCCCTTGATGTGATTGGCCACCAGTTCGGCCTGCTTCTTCTTGTCCTCGGCGGAAAGCTCCTTTGCGTAACCACCTTCCGTCGCTGCATCTGCCATGCCTTCGACGAACACGAATTTCGCGCCAAGCGAGGCAACCTGCTCACCGGCTGCAGCACGCACGTCCGTGGCCGACACGACAGCGCCAAGGCGCCGCGCCGTCGCAATCGCCTGCAGGCCGGCCACACCGGCCCCCATGACAAAGACACGAGCTGCCGGAACCGTGCCTGCAGCCGTCATCATCATTGGAAAGGCGCGGCTGAAGTGTTCAGCTGCATCGATAACCGCCTTGTAGCCGGCCAGGTTTGCCTGTGACGACAACACGTCCATTGACTGGGCCCGGGTAATGCGCGGGACCAGTTCCATCGAAAACGCCGACACACCCTGCTTGGCCATGGCGTCAAGGTTCTTGCGATCGCCATACGGATCAAGCTGGGCTGCAACAATGGCACCCTTCTTGAGAGATTTGATACTTGCATCGGGCAACCGGCGCACCGCCAGCACGATGTCGGCATCCTTGAGAACCGCCGCACCCTTGGCGATCTTTGCGCCCGCAGCCTTGAACGCATCATCAGACATGAAGGAACCGGCACCGGCACCCTGCTCGACACAAACGGTGAGCCCCTTCTTCACATAGGCTTTTACGGAATCAGGTGATGCCGCAACGCGGCTTTCACCTGCCGCCGTTTCCAGGGGGACAGCTATTTTCATGGGCTACTCCAATCAATCTGAAATGCGCAGAAGTGCCTGTTCGCGCTCGTCAGGAAACCAGCATTGCAGCGAACAGTGCAAACAATGCCGCGACACCACCGGAAAGAAGCCAGTTGCCGGAGCCAATCCGAACGTCGATGATCAGCGCGATCAATCCGATGATCAGGCCACCAAAGCCGTAGAAAAGCGACCCGGAAGGGCCGAATGCAAACAGGCACAAGGATGTGAGGATGATGAAGCATGCAATGCAAAGCGCCACGGCATACTTCACAAAACCCTGATAGGTTGCCGCATGATCGGTTGTACCGGAAGGGTCGAGGGTGTCCGCAGTGAAACGGTCGTGTTCAGACATTTGTAAAAAGCCCCTGAAAAGCTGAAATTGAACAATTGGGAAGAACGAACCGCCACAATACGGGCAGGTATCCCGAAAAATCAACTTGCAATAGCGCTGGTGGCATTTCCACTGGCTTAAACGCCGCACCTTCGACCCATGGTCAGTCAGCTGCAGAGGTGGATTTTGCAGGCCAGTAGAAAGCCAGGGTCCTGACCCTAGATGGCTTCAATTGCAGGCGCGACATCAGCAGCCTGCAATGCTTCAGCCTGTCGCTCACCCACGGTCTCCAGCGGATGGGACTGCAGTGCATTTTCAAACAATTGATGGAAATTCATTTCAGCCCGCAAATGAATGAACACGGATCCGAGTCCGATTGCCGCGCGGTCCATGAACACAAACTCACGCGGCACTCTGACAGGGCCTTTTTCCTTCAGTTGCTTGTGCACGGTGAACGCCTGTTGGCGACCATACTGGGCGGCAGATCCCGATCCGTCGGAAATTGCCATGACCTTGTCGGTCAGCAGCGGTCCATAGATGAAGCGCGCCCACACATTCAGAATATCGATCAGCTCATTGTTGAGGCCCTTGAAGCCC
>JABDRA010000206.1 GCA_013041995.1 Anderseniella sp.
TTATTGATGCACAGATGAGCGCGCGTTACCAACGCACAGCAGATCAAAGCGCAGCTATTGCGGATTACCCCCAATTGGGTATTGCCGGGGGATATGTGCCACTTCCGAAGCAATCGCAGCGGCTTCCTGACCGGGAGAGAGGCCTGCTCATCCCCAAGTGGTAGTGCTTAGTAGTCACGCCTTAAACGCGCCAATGCGGGTAAGCTTTTGACGTCGATCCGGATCATCCGACCACAGTGAGCGTGTGTGCGGTTGGCGGAGCGGGTCCTGGTGCAAGCCGTTTGGCTCAGCCGGGTCTTGGAGGTTCGCGCATTAACGTAGCGGATGAATTGGCTCAGAAGTGAAGGAAAGTAAACGCCATGTTTGCGTACGGGTATTTTTATGAACTTCGTCCGACAGTGGGCACATTTTTGCGTGTAACCGTCGACATCGCCGCCATCTGGATCGGATTTCTTATTGGCTGGGTCGTTACACACGGCGGCGACACGAGTATCGCGGCAGGACAAGCAGGCGGTTTGCTTGCCTTGGCTGTGTGCCTGTCTGCTGTGTGCTTCTTAGGGTACGCAGCTGCAGGTCTCTATACAACCTCGCATGCGTCTCCATTGTTAGCCAAACTTGGCCGGGTGTTCATGGTCACGCTGGGTTTTTTTGCCGCTGCGGGCGTGATGTCCTTTCTGGCCTCACAGCTCCTGGGGCTGACGATCGGTTCGCCTGAAACCGCAGTTCAACTGTTCCTGGTGGCTTTCCTGATATCGACGGCATTGGTCATGTCGGCGCGCGTCACGTCGCTGGTATTGCGTTCGGATGATCTGGATGAGAACAGTGATGGCATAAGCCAGCCGGGCGACGAAAACAAGGTTCTGGTCGTCGGCGGTTGCGGTTACATTGGTTCGATCTTGGTCGAGAAACTGTTGGACCAGGGCAAGGAGGTCCGTGTACTCGACGCGATGCATTTTGGCGATGAACCACTGTCCGGTGTCGCAGGACACAGCCGCTTGACCATCATTCAGGAAGATTTTCGTAATGTTGAGGCACTTACGCGTTCCCTGAGTGGCGTGGGTACGGTGATTCACCTGGGCGGACTGGTGGGAGATCCGGCCTGTGCTCTGGATCCGGATCTCACAATCGATGTGAACCTGACCGCAACCAAGCTGGTCGGAGAAATCGCAAAGGCGTGCGGTGTCAAGCGGTTCATTTTCGCCAGTTCCTGCTCGGTCTACGGCGCCTGTGATGACATCGTTGACGAGCAGTCGGCGTTTAATCCGCAGTCGCTTTATGCCAGAACAAAGGTGGCGTCCGAAGCTGTGCTTGCACCCCTGAATGACAGTGACTTTGCCGTGACCTATTTGCGGTTTGCGACAGTCTATGGCATTTCCGGACGGGCGCGTTTTGACCTTGTTGTCAATCTCCTGTGCGCCAAGGCAGTCCGGGATGGCGTCATAACTGTTTTCGGACCCGATCAATGGCGGCCGTTTGTCCATGTTGAAGACGTTGCCCGTGCTATCGAGACTGTTCTGGAGGCACCGATCGAAGCTGTTGCCGGCGAAGCCTTCAATGTCGGCAGCGATGCTCAAAACTATACTCTCGGTCAGGCCGCAAAGCTGATCAAACTGCAAGTACCGGATGCCGAGATCACCGTTGATGAAAACTTCACTGACACGCGCAACTATCATGTGTCTTTTGCGAAGATCCGGACACAGCTCGGTTTTGAGCCTACCTGGACGTTGGAACGTGGCATCTCCCAGGTCATCGCTGTGGTGCGCTCCAACCAGGTGGGTCACTATTCACTGCCGACCTACAGCAATGTGCTGCGCTTGAAGGAGTGCGATCCGAAGAGCTTGGCCAGCTTCCAGATCACCGGCTGGGAAAACGAGTTCATGAAGATAGCCGATGCCACTGTGGCGCGGAGCGATAATCACGAACAGTCAACCGCAGCCTAGGAGTGCCCAATGTCGATAGAAACCAACTCGGTGCAATCGCCGGCTTCGAACAACGGTGTTGCTCATCCGCCTGAGAAGCTGATTGACCAAACGTCCCGCAGCAAGCCTGGCGTGCCGTTTTTCCGTCCCGCCATCGGCGAGGACGAGGTGGCTGCAGTAACATCTGTGTTGCGCTCAGGATGGCTCACGACAGGGCCCAATGCACGCGATTTCGAGCAGAGATTCGTGGACTTCCTCGGCGGTGATGTCGAGGCTGTCGCCGTTAGCTCTGCAACTGCCGGGTTGCACCTGGCCGCCGAAGCATGTGGTATCGGGCCGGGTGACGAGGTTATCGTTCCGACGCTCACTTTCACCGCAACTGCGGCGGTGCTTCGCTATCTTGGTGCGGAAGTCATTCTCGTTGACGTCGACGAACGCACCCGGACCATCAACCTTGAGCACGCCGAACAACGCATCACACCGCGCTGCAAGGCCATTATGCCGGTTCATTTCGGGGGTCTCGCCTGTGACATGGCCGCGGTAATGGACTTTGCCCGCCGGCATAATCTCAAGGTGATCGAAGACGCGGCACATGCCCTGCCTACAAAATGTGACGGGAGGTTGATCGGCTCCTGGGAGTCGGATGCGTGTGTGTTCAGTTTCTACGCCAACAAGCCGATTACGACCGGTGAGGGCGGTATGGTCATCACCCGAGATCCGGAAATTGCTGCGCGCGTGCGCAAAATGCGAACGCACGGTCTGGACCGCGACGCGTTCGACCGGTTCAGCAAGGTGTCTGCATCGTGGGCGTACGACGTCGTTGCGCCGGGCTACAAGTATAACCTGACCGATATGGCGGCAGCGATCGGGGTGCAGCAAATAGCGCGGGCAGAGACTTTGCGATCAGGACGAGAGCGTGCCGCGGAGCGGTATCTGGCGGCATTGGCGAACCTCCCGGTTGACTGCCCGGCTGCTGCGCCTGCGGGCGGGCTGCATGCCTGGCACTTGTTCCCGATCTGCCTCCATGAAACGGCTCCGGTGACACGTGATGAATTAATCGAAGCCTTCACCAGCGAGGGTATCGGTACATCTGTTCACTATAGGCCATTGCACCAGATGACATATTGGAAAGAACGGTACCCATTCCAGGCCGACGAGTTTGAGGTCGCCGACCGCTACTTCGCCGGGGCGGTATCTCTTCCGTTATTTCCGGATATCACCGATGCTGAAGTTGATCGAGTGGTTGAAGTTATGAATGAAATGCTGGTCTGAAACCATGCGGCCGAATGATCACCGCCCTGCCGCAACCAATCCCTCGCTGTTGACGTTGGCCTTGAAGCGTTTGTTTGACTTTGTCGTATCCGGATTGGCGGTTGTTGCGCTGCTGCCATTGTTCTTAGTCGTTGCCGCTGCAGTCAAGTTCGACAGTCCAGGTCCGGTTTTCTTTCGCCAGTCACGGGTCGGGCGTGGCGGGCATTTGTTCCGGATATTCAAATTCCGGACGATGGTAGACGGTGCCTCACGAACCGGAACAGCGCTCACGGTACAAGACGATCCACGGGTTACCCGGCTGGGCGCATTCCTGAGGGCCCGGAAAATTGATGAACTGCCTCAACTCTTCAACGTTTTTGTCGGCAGCATGTCGTTTGTAGGACCACGTCCCGAGGTTCCAGAATACATGGAATTCTATTCCCGCGAGCAGCGCGCTATCATCCTTTCCATGCGGCCGGGAATTACAGACTATGCTGCCGTACTTTTTCGCGACGAAAACAAGATGCTCGATTGTGAAAGTGATCCGGTCAACGTCTATCGCTATCGGATTATGCCGATCAAGTTTGCTCTTTACGATCGATACAGCCGTGAAATCGGTCTATTGACCGATCTACGCCTCATCTTTGGCACAGTTGCGCTTCTGATCTCTTCGAAGAATTTGGGCTGGGTGGAAATCGACCGGGATTTACTGACCGCTGTATTGCCGGACGCGGTTGGGTGTCAGGAAACCGAGGGTGAATCGCTTGAGCAGGTTAGGTAATAGCCGACGTGTTTCCGCCGGCAACCTGGCTGGTCCGCGCCATCGAGCGGATGCACCGGAACACATTGGCCTTTGCGCTGGGGTCTGTCCTATGAAAAAGCGGGGCCTGATCATTTTCAATCCTGCGGCAGGTCAACGCGGCGCCCGTCTGCTGAAGCGCGTCGTAACCCGACTCGAGACAGGCGGTATGGAGGTGACACTCCTTGCTCCGCGCAGTGCAGGTGAACTTGAAGGGATTGTCCGGGACGCTTCGAGCACCGATTGGGACTGTGTCATTGTGGCCGGCGGCGATGGAACCCTGAAGGAGGCGATGAATGGACGCTCTGTCAATAATCCGCCCCTTGGTCTGATACCAACCGGAACCGCGAATGTCGTGGCATTGGAGTTGGGCCTGCCCAAAAGCCCCGATGCGCTTGCAGACGTCATTCTTCAGGGACGTACAGCACAGATCAGCCTGGCTGAGGCAAATGGGCGCCAGTTTGTGTTCACTGCCGGTGTCGGTTTCGACGCCTATCTGATTTCCACCGTTTCCAGCAGGCTGAAAAAACGCTTTGGCAAGCTGGCATTTGCAATCGCGGCTTTACGTGACTTCATGCGCTATCGATTTCCGATGTTCGATATCGTGGTGGATGGCAGGACATACCATGGCGCCGGCGTCCTCATCATGAATGGATCGTTCTATGCGGGCCCCTATGCAGCGGCTCCCGGCCGTATGCTCACCGATCCGGACTGTTCGGTCATCGTCCTGCGCAACCCGGGTGTGCGCGCGGCCGCGAGCTACATGTTCGCTCTGGCCAAGGGCAAGCTGAGCACCCATGCGGATGTTGATTTCATTGCCTCGGCCAATTCAGTTGATGTGACCGGACCGGAAGGCACGATATTCCAGGCCGATGGAGACAATGCGGGAGTTCTGCCGCTCCGCGCCCGCTCAGGCGCCGATCAAGCAC
>JABDRA010000504.1 GCA_013041995.1 Anderseniella sp.
CAGAGACTGATCGGTGAAGCGGACATCAATGTCCTGCTCATGCGACACCACCCGAAGCACCCGTTGCATCAAAGACCGGAAAATCAGCTTCTGACTGGTTGGACCAATGAAGTCGAACACCACGACATTCTGACCGATGCGGTTCATCAGTTCCGGGCGCTTGAGCTCGAAGCGGAAGTAATCCTGCACTGATTTTGTGATCTTGCGAACAAGAACGTCATGTGGGTCCGAAGGCATGACATTCATGCCCATGTTATCAGCCCGATTGGTGCCGAACATACCGATATTCGAGGTGAATATGATCAGCGCTTCCGAGAAGAAAGCTGTTGCACCGCGCGCATCTGTCAGCCGGCCTTCGTCGAGAATCTGCAAGAACATGTCGAGGATGCGCGGATGTGCCTTTTCAATCTCGTCAAAGAGAAAGACGCTGAATGGTCTCTTATGAAGCGCATTGATCAATTCGCCGCCACGCTCGTGTCCGGGCTGTCCGGGTGGCGCTCCGATCAGGCGCGATACGGAATCTTGCTCGATGAATTCCGACATGTCGAAACGATGGCAAGCCTTCTCGTCACCGAACAGCAATTCGGTCACCGACTTCGCGAGCTCGGTTTTCCCCACACCGGTCGGCCCTGCAAAAAGCAATACACCGCGCGGCCTTGTATGTCGCCCACCGGTCTGCGCACCCGACAGGCCGGCAACCGAACGCATCAGAATATCCAGCGTCTTGTCGACCGCATATTCCTGACCCAACACCCGCTCGGTCAGGATTTCGTGGGCCTTCTGCATCCGCGAACGCAAGACCGGTGATTTCCAGGGATTGCGTTTTATGCCCGTGCGATACATCGCGATCGCATCACCAATCTGAGCGAGGTTCATGCCTTCGGAGCATGCCATTTGCGCAATCGACTCCATCGCCACAAGCGTTTCGCCGTCACATTGCAGCGCGAACTGTTCAAGCAGGCGTTCCGTGTCCTTGGCATCAAGACCTGCGACCGGACGAAACTTTGGCAGCAGCGTTTGGGCAAATACAAAACGATCTTCCAAGTCCGGAACATCGGCGTGGATTTCACGCAGCATGTCGTTGCGTGTCGTAAACCAGTCGGGCAGGTCAGCGGGCTGGTCGGTGATCCAGATTGTCGGGTTTCGGTAGGGTGCATGAGCCGCGAGCTGCGGGCGTGGCGGCAACTGCTCATATGCACTCTTGTGGACCCGCAGGAAAAACTCATTCAGGCCCGGTGCCTTTTCACGTCCCAAGTGCGAACTGTAGTCCAACACCAGCGCAACTGCGACCGTCCGAAGCTCGGTGATCCTTTTGTGCAGATTGGCAAGATCGTCCGGCGTTCGCGCGACTTTGCCCAGTTCGATCTTGTTGGCCGCCAGAAGTTTTTTCAACCGGCTGTCACATTCGGTCGAAAGGCGGAGCCCATCTACAGGATCGTGAATGAGCAGGGCAACAATGCGTTTGCGGTTAAGAATGCGCCACAGCGTTTGCTCAAGAGTCAGAAAGCCTTCTTGCGGTCCGCCAGGCGACACGTAGAGGTCGCGCGTATTGCCGGAAATGACAATTTGCGAATGTACCGCGAGGCTGGATGCGATCTCGTCATACCATCCCGGATGCGGATGCGCCTCTTCCAAGAGGGCATCAGACTGAAGAGCATTTGGATATTGTTTAGGAGCCTGCACTTTCTGCTCTTAATTCCTAATTCACCTAGCCTCTGAGTGGAGGTGTTGATTTTGCCGATTAATCAAATCGTACCGACTGACAGTGTCTAGATTGCGGCAAATTCAGGCAAACCCAGAGGTTTTGTAACAGCAACGCGACTTGAATTTGCTCAAGCGGTAGCGGCAATGCTCACGAGTCGTTCGCAAAGGCCTCCATCCTAGCTTTTGCTGCACCCGTTTCAGGTCGGGGTCGCGTGCGGACGGCCTTCGGTGATTTCCAACGCGCGCAGCGCGAAGCGTTTGGCCAGTGGTGCGAGGTTCGCTGCCTCGGGGTCTGCGGCGCTGCCCGCGCGGGCACGATCCGCGATGCCCACGAAGATCACCGCGAAGCGGTACAGCGCGAAGGCCTTGTGGAACGCGGTAAGCGGCGCAGGGTGCGCGCATCGCGCCATGTAGCGCGCGACGAACGCGGCCTCGTCCGGCAGGCCCATCCCGACCAGATCGACACCCAGCAGACCGCCATATTCGTCAGGCGCCGTGTGCCAGGGCATACAGCAAAAGCCCAGGTCCGCCAGGGGATGGCCCAGTGTTGACAACTCCCAGTCCAAAACGGCAACCACGCGCGGCTCGGTCGGGTGAAACATCAGGTTGCCCAGCCGGAAATCGCCATGACAAAGCGCCACGGTTCCGTCATCGCGCGGCAGGCTTTCCACTAGCCACGCATGCAGAGCGTCGATTGGCGCGATCGGGGC
>JABDRA010000207.1 GCA_013041995.1 Anderseniella sp.
GCGCAGCGCACGGGTCATGCAGGCGGTCGAGTCGCTGCCTGAGGGATTTATTGTAACCGATCTGAACGGTGAGATACTGCTCGCCAACCCGGCATTTTGTGACATGTCAGGTATCGCCAATGTTGACCAGGCGGTGGGACAGCCGCTGGAACGCTGGATTGGCCGCACCGGCGTTGACCTCAATGTGCTTATTGCCAATTTGCGCGAGCACGGCTCGGTCCGAAACTTCGCAACCGCCCTGCGCGACGATTACGGGTCTTCAGAAGATGTGCTGCTGTCTGCCGCTTCGGTGCCGGACGGCGATCCTCCATGTCTCGGGTTCACCATCCGCCGCGCAGCTGCTGTTGCTTCTGGGCGGGCTGCAAGCTCGCCAATGATGCGCTCTGCCAATCAGCTGACCGAGCTTGTCGGCCGTGTCCCGCTCAAGGAACTGGTGCGCGATACCACTGATATGATTGAGAAAATGTGTATTGAGGCAGCCCTTGACCTGACCCGCAACAATCGGGCGTCGGCAGCCGAAATGCTCGGCCTTTCCCGGCAGAGTTTCTACATGAAACTGCATCGACACGGCCTTGTCGACAAGGAGAGCTCCGACAAGTGACTGTCAAAAAAATCGTACATTAATAAGTGTAATGTTTAATTGACACTTCTGCCTTGGGTGCATATTGTGGCGGCATGCTAAATTATGCAGCCATAAATCGGCTTCCAAGCGCGTTCGCAGTGGCTTGCGGCAGGGGCAAAGTGTCATGAACCAGGCCACGCTGGGATGGTTCGGCATACTCCGGCTGGGTCTGGTACAGACTGCCCTTGGTGCCATCGTCGTGCTGACAACTTCAACCTTGAACCGTGTGATGGTGGTTGAGCTTGCCTTGCCTGCCATGTTGCCCGGTGTGCTGGTTGCGGCGCACTACGCCGTCCAGATGATCCGCCCTAAATTCGGTCATGGATCAGATATTGGAGGGCGCAGAACACCGTGGATCATCGGTGGCATGGGCTTGCTGGCGTTTTCCGGATCACTGGCAGCATTTGCCACCGCCTGGATGTCGGTAAATGTCACTGCCGGGATCTTTCTGGCTGTCATTGCCTTTGTGCTCATTGGTGCAGGTGTTGGTGCATCCGGCACATCGCTGCTGGCTCTGCTGGCTGCTCGTGTCGCGCCGGAGCGCCGGGCTGCGGCTGCTACCATTGTATGGCTGATGATGATATTCGGCATGGCCGTAACCGCCGGAATCGTCGGCAATCTGCTTGACCCGTTCTCCGCATCGTGGCTGTTGATTGTGTCATCCACGGTTGCGGTCATCGCATTCCTGGTCACCTGTCTGGCAGTGTGGGGCGTTGAAGGCCGTGCACCCGTTATTGCAAAGGACCAGACGGGTGCTGTGCAGTCAGATTTTCGCGCTGCCTTGAGAGAAGTCTGGGCTGACAGCAAGGCCCGCCACTTCACCATTTTCGTGTTTGTCTCCATGCTCGCCTATAGCGGGCAGGATCTGGTACTTGAACCATTTGCCGGGCACATTTTTGGCATGACACCCGGTGAGTCCACCAAACTGGCCGGCGTGCAGCATGGCGGTGTGTTCGCCGGCATGTTGCTGGTGGCCATTACCTCGACGACCCTCAGGATTTTCCGCAAGGTACCATTGCTGTTCTGGGCCGTTGGCGGGTGTGGAGTTTCCGCACTGGCGCTATTCGGCCTCGTCATTGCCGGTGATTTCAGTGTGTGGTGGCCGTTGCAGGCAAACGTTTTCCTGCTTGGCCTGGCCAACGGAGCCTTTGCGGTAGCCGCAATTGCCGGCATGATGGCACTGGCCGGCGCGGCAGGCCCGCGCAAGGAAGGCATTCGAATGGGCGTTTGGGGCGCTTCGCAGGCAATAGCTTTCGGACTTGGCGGCTTTCTGGGCACTGTGGCGGTTGATGCAGTGCGCTATCTCAGCGGTTCCCCTTTGCATGCATACGCAGCCGTTTTTCTGGCAGAGGCATTGTTGTTCGTGTGGGCAGCCCGGCTGGCGGCGGTGAACCTTACGGACAGTCCGGACCGGGACTTCGCCCGCGGCAAAACCGGTCAAATCTCAGATACATCATCAGCAGAGGTCCCGGCATGAGCAAACAGACGCGCAAAATTCATGATGTGGTAATTGTCGGCGGTGGCCCATCAGGCGCCACAGCAGCTCACGATCTGGCCGCGAAGGGGCTGGACGTCGTGCTTCTGGACAAGGCCGGACGTATCAAACCGTGTGGTGGCGCCATTCCGCCAATCGCGGTCAAGGAGTTCGATATACCAGCCAGCCAGATCGTGGCGCGCATCTCGTCAGCCCGTATGGTGTCACCAACCGACCGTGGCGTGGACATGCCAATCGAAGGCGGTTTCGTCGCCATGGTGGACCGTGACAAGTTTGATGAATGGTTGCGCGAGCGGGCTGCCGAGGCAGGTGCAAACCGGATATCAGGCACGTTTGAAACGCTGGAATATGAAGATGACGACATAATTGCCCTGTCCTACCAGCCGAAAGGAGAGGGGATTGTCACAACCACCGTCTACACGCGCGCGGTAATCGGAGCGGATGGCGCCAGGTCAAAAGTGGCGCGTCAGCGGATACCGGGTTCTGACAAGATGCCGTGTGTTTTCGCCTATCACGAGATTGTAAAATCACCTGTCTGTCACGGTGATGAATTTGATCCGGCGCGGTGTGATGTCTACTATCAGGGCAAGTTGTCACCTGATTTTTACGCCTGGATCTTCCCGCATGGCGACTGCACCAGCATCGGTGTCGGCAGTGCCGTAAAAGGCTTTTCGCTGCGTGGAGCGGTTGGCGACCTGCGGGCTGTCACCGGTACCGATGCCTGCGACTTGGTGCGCGGCGAAGGAGCGCCCATACCACTGAAACCACTTAAGAAGTGGCATGACGGGCGCGGTGTTGTGCTTGCAGGCGATGCTGCAGGCGTTGTCGCGCCGGCATCAGGTGAGGGCATCTACTATGCAATGCTTGGCGGCCGTCTGGCAGGTGAAGCTGTTGAGCAATTCCTGAAAACCGGAAAATCGAGTGAACTGGCCATGGCCCGCAAGCGTTTCATGAAACTGCATGGACGGGTGTTCTGGGTGCTCGGCATCATGCAGAAGTTCTGGTACTCCAGCGACAAGCGGCGCGAGCGGTTTGTCTCCATGTGCGAGGATGAGGATGTGCAGAGGCTGACCTGGCAAGCCTATATGCACAAGGAGCTGGTCAAGGCGGATCCAATGGCGCACATGCGTATCTTTTTTAAGGACACGGCGCACTTATTGGGATTCGTGCCGGCGGTGTCACAACCGCCAAGGGATACCAAAGATGCCCATTGATATCCGATCAAAAATCAATCGGGAGGCGCAATGACGGACCTGCTGCAGTCACTTTTCAAGTCAGGCGACATCATAGATTTGATCCTGTTGATTATGGTCGTAGAGGTAATTGCACTTCTCGTCTGGAGGTATTTGACAGGTACTGGAGTTGCTCCAGGTGCCTTGTTGCCGTTCCTGGCTGCAGGTGTTTGCCTGATGCTGGCCGTGAAATTCGCCCTCACCGGACAGGACTGGACTCATGTGGCAACAGCTCTCGGCGGGGCCTTCATTTTTCACTTGGCGGACGTTGCTTGCCGGTGGAAGAGCACGGAGTGAAACCGAGCAGAGGAGAAGCAGTTTCAGGTGCCTGAACTGTAAACTGGAGGATTTGCAATGAATGGTTTTCATCACTTGGACGAAGCCACGATTGTCAGCTATGCCAGTGGCACTTTGAGCGAAGGCCTGCTGCCCATCGTTGCCAACCATGTTACTCATTGCGCTGAGTGCGGAAAGTCGGTGCGCCGTGCTGAAGCTATTGGCGGCGCCATGCTTGAGGCAGTCCCTCCTGAGCAATTGTCAGCAGGAACTTTGGAGACGATTATCGTACGCATTGAGTTGGGAAACAGGTTAAGTCAGCGGCAACCGCCGTGAGTCAAGTGTGACAGTGCCATTTCAAAACATCTCCTGAGATCATTCGCCTTGCTGTGATGATGTAAATCCGATTTCCACTTTCGCTTCGGAATGTGGAAGACATGTTGCATGAGAGCGGTATTGAGATCAGCCACGAAACCGTTCGGTCTTGGTGGAACTGCTTTGGCCCAAGGTTTACCGCAGGGATCCGGAAGAAACGCGTGCAACAGCTGCGGGCCTACTCAAATTGGCGCTGGCATCTGGGCGAGACTGTTCAGACAACCGGATGATCGCCAGCTTCTCGAATGCAGGATATCTTGTTCGTCGCCTCCCCATCTCCAGCCAGGACAATCCTGATCTTCTCTTCTGCTGAGTAACGCTTCCGCATCTGACGGCGTAGGCCAATGATGGTGCGCTCTGCACCATCCTGCTTCCGGTTTGTTGTCTGTCTCAGCGTTCATCCCTGCTCAGCGCACGAACTTGTTCGACGCCGTTCAGCATGTTGTCTCCCAGGTCATCGGTTTCGAGCTCGATACCGGGAGCGCACATGCAGATGGAGTTGAATGCTTGTGTCCCGTCAGCGCCTATTGGACCATTTAGGCTGATTGCATAAGAGAGTGTTTCTGGCTCATCGTCACCGAACAGGAGTGAACGATGAGACAAAAGACAAACCGGCACCAGGATGGTGCAGAGCGCACCATCAAGGACATACGCCGTCAGACGCGGAAGCGGTACTCAGCGGAAGAGACAATCAGGATTGTCCTTGCTGGACTTCGCGGTGAGGACAGCATCGCAGAGTTGTGCCGTCAGGAAGGCATTGCCCAGGGGGTGTATTACAGCTGGTCAAAGGAGTTCCTTGAGGCAGGCAAGAAGCGGTTGGCTGGTGATACAGCACGCGATGCCAACACCAGCGAGGTGAAGGATCTGCGTCGTGAGGCACGCGATCTCAAGGAAGTTGTTGCTGAACAGGCGTTGGAACTTCGTCTCCTCAAAAAAAGCATGATCGCGCCCTCTCGGTGATGCACGCATCACCTGCCGGGTAATAGATGGGGGGGGGAGGATAC